>CANQSP010000001.1 GCA_947626555.1 uncultured Clostridia bacterium
ATAAAGCCGCATTTCGGCAATTCCATCAGGAAATTGAATAATAGAATTGCCAGACGTAATAGAAGCAATAAAATCATCTTTAGCCACAATGGTAGGTTGTATAACCTCAGTCTTTTTCATCTTAAATCTCCTTTCAATTGAAATAGATCATAACATATAATAAAATTTGCTAATATTATAGCATGATTGACATAAGTAGTCAATCTTATATAAAGAATTAGTTTAATATAAAATAGAGAATTCAAAATAAGAATTCTCTATCTAATAATGTTATTTTTATTTAATAATGTCATTTTCAGAGGTATAAACTTTCCATAATCCATTTTCTTCTTGCACTTGAATAAATTCAGAATTATGATAGGCTATATTTGCAAATTCGCAAGGAATGATTAATTTACCATCATATGAATATAGGCCTTGTAAATGATTTTTATAAACGGTAATTGTTTTAAAATCAAGTCTAATTTCATCAAATTGTATAGGAACAATAATTATGCCATCATAGGAATAAAAACCACATAGTGCATTATTATATACAATTATTCCTTCGAATACAGGTGTGATTCTTTTGAATTTATTAGGTACAATTAATTTGCCATCGTAAGAATAAAATCCATATAACTTATTTTTACAAGATATAATTCCGTTAAAATCTAGATAGATAGAATCAAATTCTATAGGCAGTATGAGAGTTCCATCATATAAGTAGAATCCACACAAATTTTCTTTATACACTATAATTCCTTCATCTTCTGGGAAAATCATGTCGAAATCTAAATTATTAATGTTAAAGATATTTGCAAGAACATCTAAAGATGGAAAATACTTTGAAAGTTGCCGATTATCCATTATTTATATAACTCCTTTCAATTGAAATAGAAGTGTATTAAGTTACATATGCAAGCATTATAGCATAATATATAAAGCAAATCAACTTTTAATATCTATATTTTAAAGAGTAAATTTTTAAATATAGGAAAAAATATTATTGCTTACTTGTTTTTTATGTAAAAATATTATAAACTATTATAATATAAATGGGAGGATAAATTAATGTATATAGTGATGTTAGGAAAGCCAGGCTCTGGAAAAGGTACGGTAGGAAACTTATTATCAAAAAAATTAAAAATACCTCATATATCTAGTGGAGAACTATTTAGAAGTTATGTAAAAAAAGCTGGAAATATAGGAAAAGAAATAGATGAATATATATCAAAAGGAAATCTAGTTCCAGATAATTTGGCTATAAAATTAGTTGAAAAAAGATTATTAGAGCAAGATTGTGAAAAAGGTGTAATATTAGATGGCTTTCCAAGGACAAAGAGTCAAGCTATAGAATTGGATGATTTTTTGAAAAAGCGAAATAAAAAAGTAGATATAGCTATAGAATTAGATTTATCTGATAAAGATATAATAGATAGAATAGTAAAGAGAATGGTATGTACCAATAAAGATTGTAGAGAAGTATATAATTCAGAATTTAAACCACCAAAGCAAGAAGGTATTTGTGATATATGTGGTAGCAAATTAGAAAAAAGAGAAGATGATGATGTAGAAACAGTAAGAAAAAGATTACAAAGTTATTATGAAACTTCAGCAGAATTAACGGATTATTATAAATCGCAACAATTGCTATATGCTGTAAAATTAAATTTACATTCAGGTAAAACATCAGAAGATGTAGCAAAAGAAGTGGAAGAATATTTGAAAGAAAAATAAAAGATTTTTTGCCATGGTTATAAAAATCTTGAATTTAGATATAGATAAAATTTTTAATAAGTCTATTTAAAGAAAATATTTATACAGATGCTTTATAAACCAAAATTACAGAGTAAAGGAAGGAAAAATTGATGGTAACAATAAAATCAAAACAAGAAATAGAAAAAATGAGAGAAGCATGTAAGGTAGCATACTTAACACAAAAAGCTGTAGAAGAAGCTATAAGACCAGGAGTATCAACATGGGAATTAGATAAAATAGCAGAAAATACAATGAGAGCAAATGGTGCTATTCCAGCGGAGAAGGGATATCCAAGTGGCGTGAAAGGAGTTCCTCCATTTCCGGGTTCAATTTGTGCATCTGTTAATGATGAAATAATACATGGAATTCCATCTAAAAATACCATTTTGAAAGAAGGAGACATAGTAAGTGTTGATTTAGTAGCATATAAAAATGGTTTTAATGGCGATTGTGCTAGAACTTACACAGTAGGAAAAGTAGATAGTGAAACAAAAAGATTAGTAGATATAACAAAACAAGCTTTTTTTGAGGGAATAAAATATGCTAAAAAAGGTAATAGAATAGGTGATGTATGCCATGCAATAGGTGAGTTTGTAAAGAAAAATGGATTTAGCATTGTAAAAGAATTTCAAGGTCATGGCATAGGAAGGCAAATGCACGAAGATCCAGGAATCCCCAATTATGGAAAAGAAGGTAGAGGAATAAGACTAGAACCAGGGATGACGCTTGCAATAGAACCGATGGTTATATACGGTAGTGATGGTATTTTACAATTAGAAGATGGTTGGACTATAATAACAGAAGATGGTAGCAATGCGGCACATTATGAAAATACAATTTTAATTACAGAAAATGAACCAGAAATATTGACAATCTTATAAAAATATTATATACTATACTAGCTATTGTGTGTAAAACTATAAAAATTATGTACACATATTAATTTTTCTTAGATAAAATCAATAAAAATAGTAAAGTAGTTTTTAGAAAAATCAAATTTTCTTTTATAACTATTTATATGATTTTAGTAAATCGAAAGGAATGAAATTTAAATGGCAAAAGAGGATGTTATAGAAGTAGAAGGAACTGTTGTTGAAACATTACCTAATACTAATTTCAAAGTAGAACTTGAAAATGGACATCAAATATTAGCTCATATCTCTGGTAAGTTAAGAATGAATTATATAAAAATATTACCAGGGGATAAAGTTAGAGTAGAACTTTCACCATATGATTTAACTAGAGGAAGAATAACTTGGAGAGCTAAATAATTTGAAATAAAACTTATTTAAATGCGAACATTCTAATAATAATTACTTAAAAAATAGCAAAAAAAGTATATTAGGTACTATCAATTACAGGAGGTGTAATAGTAATGAAAGTAAGACCATCAGTAAAGAAAATGTGCGAAAAATGCAAAGTAATTAAAAGAAAAGGTGTCATCAGAGTTATATGCGAAAACCCTAAACATAAACAAAGACAAGGGTAATTAAAAATAATTTAGATATTAGCACAAGTCTTGAGCGGCTGTAAGTTTTTTAAAACTTATAAATCAGATTTGTGTTTATATACATGTCTATGAGAAATTAAAAGATTGGGGTAGCTCCCAATGCATTTCACCTTTTATATTTCAAAAGGAGACAAACAATTAATAAAATAAAATTTGGAGGTGCTAAAAAAATGGCTCGTATAGCAGGAGTAGATTTACCTAGAGAAAAAAGAGTAGAAATAGGACTTACATATATATATGGAATAGGTCTACCAACTTCTCAAAAAATATTAAAAGATGCTGGAGTAAATCCAGATACTAGAGTTAAAGACTTAACTGGAGATCAAGAGCAAGCAATAAGAAAAGCTATGGAAGGAATTGTAGTTGAAGGTGACTTAAGAAGAGAAGTAGCTTTAAATATTAAAAGACTTACAGAAATTGGTTGCTACAGAGGAATAAGACATAGAAAAAGTCTTCCAGTAAGAGGACAAAGAACAAAAACTAATGCTCGTACAAGAAAAGGACCTAGAAAATTAGTAAGCAAAAGCAAAAAAGCAAATTAATTTTGGTGCATAAAATTATTATAAAAAAATCTAACTAATTTTAAAAAATATAAAAATTAAGTACAAAAAAGAGGAGGTAAACCTAAATGGCAAAAGCTGTAACAAAAAGAACAACAACTAGAAGAAGAGATAGAAAAAACATTGAAAGAGGAATGGCTCATATTCATTCAACATTCAATAATACAATAGTTACAATAACAGATGTTCAAGGAAATGCAATTTCTTGGGCAAGTGCTGGAGAACTTGGATTTAAAGGTTCAAGAAAAAGCACACCATTTGCAGCAGGAGAAGCTGCAGAAACAGCTGCAAAGGCAGCAATGGAACATGGTTTAAAAACTGTAGATGTTTTTGTTAAGGGACCAGGTTCAGGAAGAGAAGCAGCAATTAGATCTTTACAATCAGCAGGTTTGGAAATTAGTAGCATAAAAGATGTTACTCCAATACCACATAATGGTTGTAGACCACCAAAAAGAAGAAGAGTATAAAAAAGCTGAAAAATGGCAAAATATATAAAATGATAATTATAAAGAGCATAAAAATTAAAAAATGATAATAAGCAGAAATAATATATAAAACTTTAGAAAGGAATAATTAAGGAGGGAAAAATAAAATGGCAAGATATAAAGACGAACAATGCCGTATTTGCCGTAGAGAAGGTCAAAAGTTATTCTTAAAAGGTTCAAGATGTTATACAGATAAATGCAGTATTTCTAGAAGAAATTATGCACCTGGACAAAATGGACAAAAAAAGAAAAAACTTTCAGAATATGGTACTCAGTTAAGAGAAAAGCAAAAAACAAAAGCATTTTATGGAGTTGGTGAAAAACAATTCAGAAAATACTTTGATATGGCTTCTAAATCAAGAGGAAAAACTGGTGAAGTTTTACTACAATTATTAGAAAGTAGATTAGACAATGTAGTATATAGATTAGGATACGGAAGTTCAAGAGCACAAGCTAGAATGCTTGTAACACATGGAGCTTTTGAAGTAAATGGAAGAAAGGTAGATATAGCATCATACTTAGTAAAAGCAGGAGATGTAATATCTGTAAGAGAAGTAAGAAAAGATAATGGAGCAATAAAATTAAACGTAGAAGAAAATGCAGGAAGACCTGTTCCAGAATGGTTAGAAAAAGATGCACAAAACTTAAGTGGTAAAGTTATAAGATTAGCATCAAGAGAAGATGTTGATATCCCAGTTGAGGAACACTTAATAGTAGAGCTTTACTCTAAATAATGAGAAAACTTTAAACATTATATATGTACTTATAAAAAATATATATTATGTATTAAGAAGTAAAGTAATAGGGGTAAAATAGGGAAAATGGGCATAGAGCTAACCCAAACTTAGAACTTCTAAATTAGGAGGTAAAAATGATAGAATTTGAAAGGCCAAATATAAAATGCTTAGAAATAGATAATGAGAACAATTATGCAAAATTTGTTTGTGAACCATTAGAGCGTGGTTATGGAGTTACAATAGGAAATTCTTTAAGAAGAATATTATTATCTTCATTACCAGGTGCAGCTATAACAAGCGTTAAAATTGAAGGCGTAGTTCATGAATTCTCTACAATACCAAATGTAGTAGAAGATGTACCTGAAATAATAGTTAATTTAAAAAGTGTAAGATTAAAACTTCATGAGAATGAAGAAAAAATAATTAGAATAGACTATAAAGGCGAAGGAGAAGTAAAAGCTGGAGATATTATAACAGACTCTTCAGTGGAAATACTAAATCCAGATTTACATATAGCAACACTTTCAGAGGGTGCACATCTTCAAATGGAAATGACAGTTGATATGGGCAGAGGATATAATTCTGCTGAAAAGAATAAAAAAGACAATCAACCTTTAGGAGTATTACCAATAGATTCAATCTACACACCAGTTAAAAAGGTTAACTATTCAGTAGAAAATACTAGAGTTGGGCAAATGGTAGATTATGATAAATTAACAATAGAAGTTTGGACAGATGGAAGTTTAGCTCCATATGAAGCTTTAAGTTTAGCAGCAAAGGTTATGACAGGACATCTAGAGTTATTCATAGATTTATCAGAAACAGCAAAAAATACTCAAGTTATGGTAGAAAAAGAAGAGGACAAGAAAGAAAAAGTTCTAGAAATGACTATAGAAGATTTAGAGCTATCTGTAAGATCATTTAATTGCTTGAAAAGAGCATCAATATCAACAGTAGAAGATATTACTAAAATGACACAATCAGAAATTATGAAAGTTAGAAATTTAGGAAAGAAATCTTTAGATGAAGTAACTGCTAAATTACATTCATTAGGTTTAGACTTTGCAAGTGAAGAAGACTAAGAACAAAAAGGAAGGTGAAAAAAATTGGCTATAAATAGAAAACTAGGTAGAAAAACAGATATACGTTTAGCAATGTTAAAAACTCAATTAACTGATTTAATTTTACATGAAAAAATAGAAACAACAGAAGCTAGAGCTAAAGAAGTTAAAGCTATGGCAGACAGTATAATTTCACTAGCTATCAAAGAAAAAGATAATTTCGAAACAGTAGATGTTAAAGTTGTAAAAGCAAAATTAGATAGCAAGGGAAATAAAGAAACTGAAATAGCAAAAAGCAAAAACGGTAAAGAATATTTGAAAGTAGTAAAAGAGACTACTACTGAAAAAAGACAAAAAGATATGCCATCAAGATTAAATGCTAGAAGAAAAATGATGAGAATGATGGATAAAGTTAAAGATGCAGAAGGAAATAAGGTAGATTTAACAGCTAAATTATTTAATGAGTTAGCTCCAAAATATGAAGGAAGAGTTGGAGGATATACTCGTATAATTAAAAAAGGTCAACGTAGAGGTGACGCTGCAGAAGTAGTTATATTACAATTAGTTTAATATAATTTTACTATTTAAATGTTAAATTTAAATTATAATTAATATAAAAATATAAATTATGTATAATAAGAAGCCAAGTTTAAAACAAGGCTTTTTATTTTAAACTATTAGGGACGGGGTTAAATAGTTTAGTGGTAATAATTTTAACTATAAAAGCAAAACATTAATATATTATTTATTTAGTAACATTTTGTGGGGACCAGCAAATTATAGCTTGTAAAAAAATTTATTTTGTAAAACTTGTTTTGCATAAATAAATTTTTAAACAAGCTATTATGTAGCTGGGAGTTACTAAATAAATAATATATTCACGTTTTGCAATAGAGTAATTAAACCACTAAACTATTTAACCCCGTCCCTAATAGTTTAATATTTTTAAAATAAGTATTGACAAAACAAAAATTCGCATATATAATACTAACATAGCAAACAAATATTTGCAGAAAATATTTTCGGAGGTATGTATATGATAACAACAATAAATATTAAAAATATAGGTATTATAGATAGTTTAAGTATAGACTTAAATCAAGGTTTTAATGTTTTAACAGGTGAAACAGGAGCTGGAAAAACATTAATAATAGATTCTCTTGGAATAATATCAGGTGGGAGATTTTCAAAAGAAATGATAAGAAAAGGTGAAAACCATTCATATATAGAGGCATGTATATATTTGCCAGAAAATGAATTATCTATAGATGGAAATATTATAGTATCAAGGGAAATATATGCAAATGGAAGAAATATGTGCAAAATAAATGGAAGATTAGTAACTGTAAATGAATTAAAAGAGTTTATGAAAAAAGTAATAGATATACATGGTCAAAATGATAATCAAACTTTGTTAGATAAAAATTCACATATTGCTTATTTAGATAGTTTCATTGGCGAAAAAGTAAAAAAGTTAAAGAATAATTATAGAGAATTATTCAATAGATATCAAGAAATACAAAATCTCTTAAAATTGAATTATGGAGACGATAAAGAAAAACAAAGAAGATTAGATTTATTACGTTATCAATTCAATGAAATAGAAATTGCAAATTTAAAAGTAGGAGAAGATGAAAAGTTAGAAGAGCAAAGGAAGTTTATATTAAACTCAGAAAAGATAGCTGAAAATTTGGATATTTCTGACAATGCATTAAGTAATGGAGCAATAGATGGAATAAATGAAGCTATTAAAGCATTAGAAAAAATAGAAACAATAGATGAAAAATATTCTCAAAAATTATCAGAATTAAAAAGTTCATATTATGAAATACAAGAAATTTCAAGAGATATAAATAGTATGAAAGAAGACGTATATTTTGATGAAGAAGAAAGGAATGAAATAGAAACAAGGTTAGATTTAATATTTTCTTTAAAAAGAAAATATGGAAATAGTGTTGAAGAAATATTAGCATATAAAGATGAATTAGAAAAAGAAATAGAGCAAATAGAGAACATTGATGAGTATAATAATAAATTAAAAAAAGAGTTGAAAGAATTACAAAGTCAAATGGCGGAATTGGCAATGGAAATGGATAAAATTAGAAAAATATTTGCTAAAGATTTATCAGAAAAAATAAATAATGAACTTCAAGATTTAGAAATGAGAAATGCAAAATTTAATTGTAAAATAGACTTCAATGAAAACAATGAGTTTAATAAAAATGGGTTAAATAATGTTGAATTTTTAATTGCTACAAATGTAGGAGATGAAGAAAAGCCACTAATAAAAATAGCTTCTGGAGGGGAAATGTCAAGGATAATGTTAGCAATTAAATCTGTATTATCAGATGTAGATAAAGTACCTGTTTTAGTATTTGACGAAATAGATACAGGAATTAGTGGTAAAGCTGCTAAAGCAGTAGGAAGTAAAATAAAAAATATTGCTAAAAATCATCAAGTGCTATGTGTTACTCATTTAGCAAGTATTGCTGCAAAGGGAGATTATAATTATTTCATTAGCAAAAAGGTAGAAGGAAATACGACAAAAACGCAAGTAAAACAATTAAATGAAAAAGAAATAATCGAAGAAATAGCAAGAATTGCCAGTGGAGATATTACAGAGGTTACAATAGAACATGCTATGGAACTAAGAAAGTTAGCCTAAACTATTAGGGACGGGGTTAAATAGTTTAGTGAATTGAATACTCTATTGCAAAACATTAATATATTATTTATTTAGTAACATTTTGTGGGAACTAGCAAATTATAGCTTGTAAAAAATTTATTTTGTAAAACTTGTTTTGCATAAATAAATTTTTTTTACAAGCTATTATGTAGTTGGGAGTTACTAAATAAATAATATATTAATGTTTTGCTTTTATAGTTAAAATTATTTCCACTAAACTATTTAACCCCGTCCCTAATAGTTTAGTGATGTAAAAGACTTGATATATATGTAAAAAAATGGTATAATTATTATGTAATCTACAAAAAATAAAATAGCACGCCAATATAATTATAGCGTGCGGAAGGAGAAAACGGATGGACTGTAAAAGAAGTACTAAGGAGGATTTATTGTTCTTTTTTAAGTTTGTGCGGAAACGTGCAAAGAGGTTGCAGAGAAGATTGAAAAGGAAAATAAATCAAGGAATTCAGTGGCTTGATTATAACCTTTTCAATATAGTATTAAATATGGCAGCTATTTTTGCAGCAGCAATACTGGTCCCTTTAGTAGTCGCAGCAGGGCAGGAGGCTGAAGCCGAGAAAGTTGATAAGATTATGGAGAATTATACCCAGATGAGAGTGGGGGATTATATATATTTGAAAGAAAATTCCCCAGAAGAACAGCAACGACCAATAATAGTGATAAAATCTGGAACAGAAGAATTTCATCAAGAGGAACACATAATCCATACACAAGAGAGTGTAGAAGGAATTGAATTGATTTCTTCTGTTGGAGAAATTCCTCTTATGGCTAATCTAGAAAGCATTGAATCTCCCAGGGCTGAAACTCCAGCTGAGTCTCAAATTGAGGCTGAAACAGAAACTCAAGCAGAGGCAAAGACCAGAACTGAAACACAACCTCAGACGGAACCTGAGACAGAGGCACCAACTAAGGCTGAAACGCAACCTCAGACAGAGGCACAGACCGAAGCTGAAACAGAACCAAAAGAAACTCAGTCATCAGATGCCATATCTTCTAACCAAAGGGCGTGCAATGAATACGCGGATGCCTTACTGGAAGAGGGTGTAATTACTGAAGAAGAGGCAGAGATGATTAAAGCCAGAGGAAATGGACCAGAGAACCCGTGGATTTCCAATGTTTCTGAAAATGTAATTGGAAATTTGGCAGACGTAATGTATGCCGAAGCGGGAAATTTAATTTCTCTGGAAGGTTGGGCTAGAGGAAAAAGAGCTCTCCTACTTGTTGGAAGTGTGGTATGCAATAGATACCATTATCCAACGTTAGGAAACTGTGATACTCTGGCTGAGATAATATCTCTTCCGGGAGCATACGCTTCTCGTACACAAAGGCGGATGGGAAAGCGATACTATATAAGCGATGGATATGCTTACATAGAAGATTGGGCCAGAGATTTATATACCTATGGTCCAATCGGCCCAAGGACACTCATATGGCAAGGACCAAGACAGGGAATTGTGTATGAGGTTATCCATGGGGAGTATTTCGGGGTGGATAAAAACCCACCATTCTAATACTCTGAGGTACAAGGCTTAAAAGCAAGGAGAAAGCAATGCAATCTCCTTGCTTTCTCCGTTTTAATAGTTAGTTTTTATATTAATTTTCCAATAAATTATAATAATTAATTTATAAAATGCAAAAAATATAATAAATAAAGGGTATGAACTAAAATGAAATATATAAAAATACATTTATAAAGTATTGAAGAAATAAAATGCCAATGATATAATAAATTAACATTATATACAATATATTTTAATAGATATCAATAAAACAACAAGAAAGGAATTGATAATAAATATGAGAAAAACAAAAATAGTATGTACAATAGGACCAGCTACAGAAAAAGTTGAAATATTAAAAGAATTAATGAAACAAGGAATGAATGTTGCAAGAATTAATTTTTCACACGGTGGAATAGAAGAACAAAGAAAATATATAGATGCCGTAAAGCAGGCAAGGCAAGAATTAGATTTACCAATAGCTTTACTATTAGATACACAAGGACCTGAAATAAGAACCGGAAAGCTTGAATATGCACCAGTAGTATTGGAAGCTGGAAATATATTTACTTTGGTAAATGAAGAAATAATAGGTGATAGTGCAAGAGTAAGTGTAACGTATAAAGAATTATATAAAGATTTAAAAGTAGGCTCTACAATTTTAATAGATGACGGAAAAATAGAATTAGAAGTAGTTGAAATAAAAGGAACGGATGTAGTTTGTAAAATAACGAATGGTGGTGAATTAGGTAATAGAAAAAGTATAAATTTACCAGGTACACATGTGAACTTACCATCTTTAAAAGATAAGGATATAAAAGATTTAATAGATGGATGTAAAGAAGATTTTGATTATGTAGCAGCATCTTTTATAAGAAATAAAGAAGATGTTCTTGCAATAAGAAATGTGCTAGATGAAAATGGTGGAAAGGATATTAAAATTATATCAAAAATAGAAAATCAAGAAGGAATAGATAATTTTGATGATATATTACAAGTTTCAGATGGAGTTATGGTTGCTCGTGGTGATTTAGGAGTTGAAATACCTTTTGAGGAAGTTCCAGTTATGCAAAAGAAATTTATACAAAAATGTAATGATGTAGGAAAACTTGTTATAACTGCAACTCAAATGTTAGAAACAATGACAGTTAATCCAACTCCTACAAGAGCAGAAATAAGTGATGTTGCAAATGCTATATTTGATGTAACAGGAGCAATAATGTTATCAGGCGAAAGCGCAATGGGAAAATATCCTGTAGAATGTGTAAAAACAATGGTTAGAATTGCAAATGCAGTTGAAAAAGATATAAGATATTGGAGAAGATATCAAAGAAGAGAGATGGATTTATCACAATTAGATTATGAATTTAATTTATGTCGTTCAGTTACATTAACTGCAATGGAAATGAATGCTAGGGCAATATTTGCATATACACAAACAGGAAATACACCTAGAATGCTTGCAAGTTTGTTACCTGCATGTCCAATATATGCGTTTACATCAAGTGAAAAAACATATAAACAATTAGCATTAGCTTGGAATACTACACCTATTTTGATAAAAGATAAAATAGAACCAAATGATGTAATTTCAGAGGGGATAGAAGAAGCAATAAGAAGAAATTATGTAGAAAAGGGTGATATAGTTGTGCTTGCAGGAGGAGCATCTGTTATTGCAAATCGCCATGATGCAATAAATAGAACTATCGGTGGAGTTCTAAAAATATAGTTTTAACTAAACCAAAGAAATGAGATTCTTAAAGCTATAAATTATTAATAAAAATATTAAATGTATGAATATTTTAAAGAAAGTAATAAATAGTTATGGAAAGGAATAATTGTTTATGATAGATATAAAAAATTTAATTGAAGTTGCAAAACAAGCAAGAAATAATGCTTATGCTCCATATTCAAATTATAAAGTAGGATGTGCTTTAGTTTCTAAAAATCGGAAAAGTTTTTTCTGGTTGCAATATAGAAAATGGTGGTATAATGTCAATTTGTGCTGAAAGAGTAGCCTTTTCGAAGGCAATTTCTGAAGGAGAAAAAAATTTTGAATGTTTACTGGTTTTAGGTGGAAAAGAAAATCTAATATATACTTCTCCATGTGGATATTGTAGGCAATTTATTTCAGAATTTTGCGATAAAAATTTTAAAATTTATATTTATTATGAAGATGGAAAAATTATTGAGAAGACTTTAGAAGAATTATTGCCAGATAATTTTGAATTAAAATAGATAATAAAATTGCTAAAAAAGAAAATCAAAAAAGTGAACCCTCCGTATTAAACCTAATATGAAGGGTTTTTTATATATTCCATTTTTAATTTATAACTGTTTAGTAACATGTAAACGCTATATATATAATAGATATCTAAATATAAACCAATACTGGCAAAAACTACCTAGCATTACGAAAATATGAAATATTTCATGAAATCCAAAATACTTAGTAGTAAAAGGAGCTTTCTTTAGCCCATATATAACTCCTCCTATTGTATAGAATATACCGCCAGCTAATAACCATAGTAATGAAGAAGTAGCATTTAATTCATTAAAAGTTTTTAGTAAAGGATAAAGCATAATAACTACTAACCAACCCATTCCTATATAAATAGAAGTTGTAAGCCAACGAGGGGCTTTAATCCAAACAGCTGTGAAGATTGTGCCTAAAATAGCTAGTCCCCATACTATTCCAAAAATTGTCCAACCCCAAGGTCCACGTAATGGTCCTAAACATATTGGAGTGTAGGTAGAAGCAATTAAAATATATATCATTATATGGTCAAATTTTTTTAATACTCTAGTTGCTCGTTCCTTTAAGTTTAAAAGATGATATAGGGAGCTAAAGGTGTATAAAAGAAGTAATCCTGTTCCAAAAACTATAAAAGTAACTATATCCCAAGCACCTTCTCCATATAAAGATGAATATACTATTAATAATATTAAACCTACTAAAGCTAATATAGCACCTATTAAGTGAGAAATACCACTAACAGGGTCTTTTATTTTTTTCAATGAAATCACACTCCTTACAGTATGATTATAGCACAATTTGCCAACATTTAAAACATTTTTTTAATCTAAAAGTATTTTTTTATGTATTCATGATATATTTAGCTTTTCATAATTGTATTTAATGTTGTTAGTGAAAGGAAATTATTTATTATAATTAGACATTTCATGTATAATAAAGTTAAAAATATCATTACATGAACCTACAGCTGTGCAACCAGATGAATAAGAATGTCCACCACCTTTTAATAATTTTCCTTCAGAAACAAGTTTACAGCAAATGGCATTTAAGTCAATGTTATTATTAAAAGTACGCAAAGAACCTCTAAACTCTCCATTATTATTTTCAATCAATAAAATTAAAGAAGAATATTTTATTGAATTTTGAAGTTCGGAGATGATAGCTTTATGATTAAGTGTATTCAAACTTTTTTCAGAATCTAGCAAATCTTTTTGTAATAAATATGTGCAAAAAATAGAATTATTTGAAATGGAATGAAAACATCCTCTTTTTTTTGCAATTTCAGTTAACTGTATTGTTCTATCACTTGCAGAAGAAATTTTAGATGAAATAGAGTCTATATTAATATTAAGATTTTTCAGTTCATTTATAAGATTAATAGTTCTATTTGTTATGTTTAAGGTTAAGTTGGATGTATCAGAGATTAA
This sequence comes from uncultured Clostridia bacterium, assembly GCA_947626555.1. Taxonomy (GTDB): domain Bacteria; phylum Bacillota; class Clostridia; order TANB77; family CAG-508; genus UMGS1663. Next base: position 13,984 of record CANQSP010000001.1, read on the forward strand.
GCCTGTAGCAATGCACTCAAGAAATTCTTTTCTAGTACAATGTAAAGATTCATATATTATACAAGTACAAGATGGAGCAGATGAATCAATAATACTATAAGTAGATTTTATTGATGTTTGTTCATGATGATCAAAACAAATAGAGGTTTTAGCATAATTTAAAACATTAACACATTGTATTCTAGACATATTAGAGCAATCTACAACAATTACTACATCATATTGTTCTTTTTGGGGTTCTTTCTTTAAATTTTCAATTCCTGGAACGAAGGAGAAATCGCTAATAAATTCAGGAATAATAATATCAATATTAGTAGCTTTTTTACCAATATCAATTAAATACCAAAATATTGAAAGGGAGCTGGAAATAGCATCTCCATCTGGCCTTATGTGAGTAATAATAGCAAAAGTTTCGGCTTTAGCAATAATTTTAGATAAATTAGTTAAAATGTTATTCATATAGACCTCCATTTATAAAGTTAAGTTAAAAATCAACTATATTATAAATGAATAAAATCCTTTATACAACAAAAAATAACATTTTTTTGCAATATTAATTTTATATAATATAAAGAATTTTATTTTCAAAATACGGTGTCAGCATTTTACCGAAGAATGTTGACTTTTGTCATAAAATTTAATAAAATTAAAGTGTATACTATGCATAATATAGTATTAAGTGAAAATAAAAAAGGATGATGGAGAATATGAAAAAAATAACATTTTTTTTAATTACTATGATTCTATCTTTAGCTGTTGCAACAAGTGTAAATGCAGTAGAAAATATAGAATTAAAAACTTCTAAAGATAAAGTAAATTTAGGAGAAGAAATTATAGTTTCATTAGACTTAAATATAGAAAATAAAGAGGAAACATCTTTATATGCTTATACTGCGAAGTTAAGTTATGATAAGGATGTTTTTGAAGTAATTGATGAATCTGATTTTGAAGAAAGTGAAAATTGGTCTGATATTACTTACAATAAAAGGAATAACAAATTTGCATTGATTAATAAAAAAGGAGAGACCGACGAAAGTATTTTAAAAATCAAGCTAAAAGTTAGAAAAAATGCTACCCCTGGAAATACTTCTATTACTGTAAATAGTATTACTGCATCAGATGGAAAAAAAGACATACCAATAGAAGGCAAAACAGTTGATGTTATGGTAATAAAAACTGGGCTAGCAGAAGGTGAAAGCATTCCGTTAAATAAAACAAATGAAGTTGTAGAAGATACATCCAATATTGAAGTGGGAAAAGATTTCTCATGGATTGCTTATATACTTATAGCCTTAATAATTGTTATATTCATATTCACAATCTATTATTATATAAGTAGTAAAAAAAGAAATACTTCAAAAAATAAGAGAATCACAATTATGGTAGCATCTATTATAATTTTAGTTATTTTATTAATTACTACGATAATTCTGTTAACTGATAAAAAAGCAGATGTTAATAAAGACGGTAAAGTTGATTATGATGATACAAAAGATATAATAGAATATTTGTTAGAAATAAAAAATCCACAAGAAGATGAAAATTTAAGTGATAAAGATATAAACAAAGATGGACAGATTACAATAGGGGATGTTGCAGCATCTACTAATCAAGCAACAAATCAAGACTATCATGCTAATGTAAATGGCTCAAATAATAACAGTAATACTAATGGAAGCACTAATAATCAAAGTAGTGAAGCTAATGCGAGCAAGCCAAATAACCCAAGTAATTCAACTAATCCAAGCGAACCAAGTAATCCAAACGAACCAAGTAACCCAAGTGGTTCAACTAATCCAAATGAACCAAGTAATCCAACCAATCCAACCGAGCCAAGTAATCCAGCCAATCCAAACGAACCGGACAATCCAGATAATCCAAACATCCCAAGTGAACCAACTAAGCCAGATAATCCTAATACCCCAAGTGACCCAACTAAACCAGATAATCCAAACACTCCAAGTGAACCTACTAAACCAGAAGAGCAATACTCATCAGTTGTAGAAACTACAACAGTAAGTAACCTTACTCCAAAGAAAGGTCAAGAAATAACATTAGATTTATATATTGATGTAACACCATATACTGAAATTGAAGCTATTGAAATAGAAGGAAAATCGTATAAAGTAACAAAGGTTGAAGAACCTTCTGTAAGAATAGCAAGTCTTGTACCAGTGAAATTTAAAGCAATTGCATCAAACATAAACGGAGGAGAAAATAATCATTATAAGGTAACAATACAAGCACCAACATCAGCAGGGGTACAGGATATACATATTACAAAAATAGAATTAGATAATGGAAAGAAAGTAAGTATAGACTATAGTGTTAAAGTAGATGTATTAAAAGATGCACCTAAAGTAAATGATTTTTATATTGATGATAAAAATGAGATTCCAGAAATAAGTTTTAACATTGAAGATTCAGATGGTGCTTTTAAAGGTGGAAAATTTAGTATTACTGATGTAGATGGCAATGTTGTTTTTGTGTCAGAGAATATAAAAGTAGGTAAAAATACATTTAGTGCAAACTTAGAGGATGGAAAAACTTATCATTATGATTTAGTAGCTGATTATGACTTAGACCATGATTATTTTGCTGAGAATATTGCGCCAAATCATAGAGAAGAAAAAGATTTTATAGATGATATTATTGAAGATGAAGAAGGAAATCTTGAATTTACGAGAGAATATAATTTCTTAAGTAAAAATATGATGATAACTCCAGAAGTATCTAGTGAAGATGAACTAATACTTTCATTTGAAAATGGTGCAGAATCATATTATAAAGTAACTTATGTAAAAGTAAATGGAGTAGAATATGAAGTTAAATTAGAAAATGGAAAATATATAACCAAATTAAAGAAAGGAAGCAAAGGAAACAATACAATAACAGTAGAATCTGTTAAACTTGAAAATGGACATATTTTTACAGTTAATCAAACTTTTAGCTATGTATATTTAAAAGATAAACCAACAATAGGAGATATAGAAGTTAAATTAGAAGAAGGTAATTTGCATGTAAGTGCTCCTATAACGGACCAAGATAATACAATAAAAAGTGTTCAAGTTAAAATTAAAGACCAAAATGGAAATGTAATTAAAACAGAGAAATTAAATAAAAATTCAAATAATGGTTTATATTTGAATGATATAGAAATAGATGTATCTGGAAAATATACAGTAGAAGTAGAAGTAACCTATGATTTAGGAAATGGAAAAGAAAATAAAGTAAGTAAAATATATGCTAAAAATATTACTGAACCAATAAAGGCAACTATTTTAAAAGAACAATCTAGTATGGCTGAATATGCTACTAGAGGGAAAAAAGTAGAAGCAATTTATACTATAGAAGATAATACAGAAAAAGAAGTAACCCATATAACCATAAATGGAGTAAAAATACCTGCAACTAAGTTAAGCGATGAAAAATATAAAGTAGAATTTTTAGCACCTAGTGAAAGACCACAAAATGGTAAAACTACAATAATAGCATCAGAATTATATTATAAAGATGAAGTAGAGCCAATAGAAGTAGAATGTGCATTTGAAATTGAAATATTAAAATCTGTACCTACTATTGAAGATTTGCATATAAATGATTCAAGAGAAAAGCCAGAAATAAATTTTGTGCTTGTTGATGCTGAAAATGCCTTTATAAGTGGAAAAATAATTATTACAGATGAGAATGAAAATAAAGTTACAGAAATAGAAATGTCTTTAATTGATACAGAAAATGGAATACAAACATATACCTTAGACAATATAGAGCAGGGTAAAGGCTATGAAATATCAATAGAAGCAACATACGATTTAGATATAGATAGAACAAATAATAAAAATGAAGAAACCAAAATAATTAAAACTCATAAATTTAAAATTGAAAAAGATTATGAATTTACATTAAGTGATTTTAAATTTATAAACATAGAAAATGAAAAAGTAACTTTACAATTTACAAGCACCAATAAAACAGAATATATTATTGAAAAAGTTGAAATAGAATTAAACGGAATTAGACATGAATATAAAGTTATAAAAAACGGAGATAATTATACAATAGAAATTCCATTAACTGATATAAATAATACAAGAACAGAATTGACACTAGAAGAAGTTATATTAAGTAATTTAAAAGAATTTAACAGAGAAACGGATTTTGAATTATTTAGTAGCTTAGAAAAACAAGTAATATTTAAAAACAAGCCTACGGCAACAATAGGAAATGTTATAGTAAATGAAGAAGAAACACAGATAATTGTAAGCAATATTAGTATAGAAGATACAGATAATGCATTACTTTCAGATAAACTTACAGTACAACTAAGAGATATAAATGGTACAGTTGTGGATAGTAAAAATATTAGTAGAACTGATACAGCAGTAACATTTGATTATAATAAAGCAGGAGACTACAAAGTAGTCATAGTTGCAGATTATGATATTGTTGACTTACAAAATCATACAAATGAAGAGATTGCACAATCATCTATTATAACAATACATATAAAAGCAGAAATTATTAACAGCGAATTTAATAAATATCCAAACAAGAAAGAGCAAATGACAATAAAATACACAATAAAAGACAACACAAATAAAGATGTAACAGCAATTTATTTTAATGATATAAGGGTTGATGCAGTAAAACTAGGAGAAGATTTATATGAAGTAGTATACATTGCTCCAACAGAACATGGAAAGAAGTCAATTACTGCTAGTGAATTATATTATGGTGAAGAAGAAGTAGATGTAGTTGATAAGAATGATGAAATAGATGTATTAAAAGATAAGCCAATAATTTCTAATTTTAAAGTTGTTACAGCAGGAGATAAGCCTAAGGCAACATTCGATATTATAGATACTGATAATTCTTTTGTAGACGGAAAAATTATTATTAAAAATAAGGCTAATGATTCAATTAAAGAAGTTATAATTGTAAAAAATGATACAGGAATTATAACAGAATATGAACTAGAAATTGATTCATTTGAACAATATGAAGTTAAATTACAAATAAATTATGATTTAGACTCTAATATTTTACCTTCACAAGGAGAAAATGATAATGTAGGAATACTTGAACAAGTTATAGAAATTGTTGAAGATATACAACCTTCTAAATTACAAATAAATGACTTAAAACTAAAAGAGGTAAATGAAGAACAAGAAACAATAACACTAGAATTTACAAGCAAAAATCCATCTAAACATCATATAGCAAAAGTTAAGTTAGAGGGAAAAGAAGAAGAATTCTATGTAACATATGATGAAGCAAGCGATACATATACATTAGTTTTACCATATAATAATGGAGAAAAAGAAACAATAACAATAGAAAAAGTTATTTTGGATAATGATACACAAGATGAAGTAATTCTAGAGGAAAAAGCAAGTATCGAATTATTTAAAACAAAGCCTACAGTTCAAGAATTACGAGCTACTTATAATAAAGAAACCAAAGTTATAAGTGCAACATTACTTATTAAGGATACGGATAATATAGTTACTAAGGCTTATGCTAAAGTTATTTGTCCAGATGGCGAAGAAAAGACTCAAGAAGAAGTTACATTAGAAAATAAATCAGGAGAGGTAACATTTGAAAATATAACTAAGGCTGGAACATATAAAGTTGAAATATTAGCAGACTTTAATGCATTAGATGGAAAAATACATAATTCCGAAACTCTTGAATTAGAAGATAATGTAACAGATGAAGTATATGTTGAGATAAAAGTTAATGCAGTTTCTACAATAGAACTTTCTAATAAGTATCCAGAAAAAGGTGGAACTGTTCAAGTAACATACAACATTGAAGACAATACAGATGAAAAAATAACAGCTATAGAGTATGGTGCAACACATATAGCAAATAATCTTGAAGAGATAGACGGAAATTATAAAGCTATTCTTGGAGAGGAATTTACAGCTCAAGCAGGTGTAAGTACACTAAAAATAACAAAAATACATTATGGAGATAAAATAATAGATGTAACACATGAGGGTGACAAGATAGATGTTTTAAAAGAAAAAATTTCATTTAATGAAAATACATTTACTTCTACAGAAAATTTAGAAAAATCAACTGTTGCATTTACATTTGATATTATAAACCCTGATAATGCAATTATAGATGGAACAGCTTCTGTAGGAGAAAGTATACAGAATTTTTCAAAAGCTCAGAATACATTAATATTTAATGTGGAAAAAAATAAAACATTAGAATTATTAATTAAAGTAAATTATGACAGAGATACAAACACAATAGTTGAAGATGAAAATAAAAATGTTGAAACGTTAACAGTTGTAAAAGAATTTTCTTTAGATGAAGATATGGAATTTGATATAACGGATATATACACAAGTAAAGTAAATACTGAAACATTACAAGAAACAAACACACAATACTTTAATAAAGGAGAAGAATTTAGAGTAAACTTTAAAACTGCTACAAATTCAGCACTTAAAGTATCCTACGTAACAATTGGTGGAACGAAATATAATGCACAAGAAATAAATAGTGAAGCAAACATAGAAGAAGTTGAAGGATACTATGCAATTGTTAAAGCATCAGAAAGTGAAAAAGGAGTAAAAGAATTAAACATAGATTCTGTTACTTTATCAGATGGAAAAGTTATAACACTTGAAAATAAAAACTTAAAATATGAAATATTAAAAGATAAGCCTATTATAAATACATTTAATGTAAGCAATATAGGAACAGATGTCAATATTTTAGTAGATGTACTAGATCCAGATGATGCATTAAAAGAGACGGCAAAAGTCACAATAACAGACAATTCAAATGGAGAAGAATTATTTAATAGCCCAATTATAAAAGGTACAAATCATTATGAATATAAAGCAGAACTTAATAAAGAATATTTAATTAAAGTTATAAATGGATATGACTTGGATTCAAATGAACTAAATGTTGGAAGTGAAAACTTAAATGTATATGAAGAACTATATACACAACAACTTTTAAAAATAGAGGATACGGCTAAATTTTCAGCAGTTCATGTAACAGTACCAAGTATTGTAACAGATGATGATGAAAACGTAATACTAACTTTTGAAAATGTATACCAATCAATTTATGATGTTAAAGAAGCTACTATAAATGGAATTCCATATACAGTCACAAAAGAAGATAATGTATACAAAGTAGTTTTAGAAAAAGGAGAAAAAGGTGACAATATATTAAAATTTACATCAGTAAAGCTTTCAAATGATTCTGTATTTGAAGTTAATAGAAATATAAAATATTTATATGAAAATGTAAGACCAATAGCTGAAAATATAGAAATAAATGAAGTTCGTAGTGAAGATATGGTAAAAGCTACATTTACAGTTAATGATAAAGATGAAGCAACTGAAAAACTATATGCAAGGTTATACAATAGTAATGGAGTTCAAATAGAAGAAACTGAATTAGACAAAAATGCTACAGAAGTTAGTTTCTCATTGCCAAAAGCATATAAATATAGTATTGATATTTTAGCTGATTATGATAAAGGTAATGGAACAAATTATGAAAAAATTGTAATTGGTTCTAAAGTTCACGAAGTTGGACCGGTTGTAGAAATAACTGAATTTAAAACAGAAGATAAAAAATTCTTTGAAAAAGATGAAGAAAACGTAAAACTTATATATAAAATAAATACAAATATAGATGAGAATGTAAGACTATTTAGAATAAATGGAGTAACATATGATGCAGAAAAAATAGATACGGATACTTATAGAGTGTTATTTGATGGTGTTGGAAATCAAGGAGGAACTTTAACTTTAGAAGTACAACAGATTGTATTTGAGAAGACAATGCATAAATTAGAAAACTATTATAAGTCAACTATTGAAGTCTTGAGGCAAAAGCCAGAAGTTTCACAGGTAATAGCCGAAAATAAAGATGGCAAATTCGAACTATCATTTAAAATGAAAGATGATGATGAGGCTCTAACAGGAAACATTAATTTAAGAATACTAGACGAAGAAGAACAAGTTTATTTAGAAGAAAATATACAATTAAATGATAAACAATATAATAAAATTATAGATAATTTACAATTTAATAAGGATTACAAGATAATTATAACTGCAAATTATGACTTAGATGGTGATTTAACAGGTAATGGTAATGAATATACAGGTGAGCAACTTTTAGAACAAACAATTAAGGTTGAAAATAATATAGAGTACAACTTTAAATTTAGTGATTTTGGACTTATGACTCCAGATATGCCATTAGCATGGCCAGGATATCCATTATATTTACAATTTATAAGTACAAACGATTCTCAATATAAAGTAGACTCAATTGTTTTAAATGGAGTAGGATATAAAGTTGAAGAAATGTATGGATTATATATGATATCAGAATATATTCCTGAAATAAAAAGTGGTATTCAAGAAGTTAAAGCAGAAAAAGTAATATTAAGTAATGGTAAAGCTTTTGATATAAATGGTGAGGAAAATAAAGCTAAATTTGAAGTATTAAGAGATTATCCTAAGGCTAGTATTTTATCAATGACAGAAGATACAGAAAGAGGAAAACTAAAGATTGTATTTCAAATTCGAGATGATTTTAATACAATTAAGGATCCTACAGATATTAAAGTTTTAATATATAGTAGTGACTCAGATGAACCATATCAAACCAAAAAAATCTCTATAGGTGATACAGAAGTTGAACTTGATACACCATTAGCCTCTGAATATGTTATAGAATTTTTAGCTGATGCTACAGTTTCAGAATTGATGCCTGAATATAACCAATTAAACTCTAAATTAGTTGAAAAAACATTTGAAGCTAAACAAAGTACTGTTATTACAGAAGTAAAACCAGAGACATATTATCCTGAAAAAGGTGCAATTTTTGGAGTAAATTATAAGATTTTAACATTAAGTAAGAAAAAGGTAGTTGCAATAACTATAAATGGACAGAGAAGTATAGTTGATGAAAATGGTACAAATACTTATAAAGCATGTCTTTCAGCAAATAATGAAGCAGGTTTAATGACATTTACAACATCTACAATAGAATTTGAAGATGGGTCAACAGTTGATTTTAAAGCAAGTGACCAAGTAGAAGTAATAAAAGAATTACCAATAATTACAAATCTTACAAGAACAGATAATTTTGATGAAAAATCTGCAACATTTACATTTAATGTAGAAGATCCTGATGGAATAATAAATGAAGGTGGAACATTTAAAGGAAGTATTAATGGGCAAAATAAAGATTTAAATATTGGTGAGAATTCTATGACATTTACAAATCTAACGCCTAATGCCAATATAGAGTTCAATGTTATTGGTACTTATGATTTAGATACAAATGCATTAAATAGTGTTACAGGAAAGAATGATAATAATCATATAGGAGATAAAATCTTTACAAGACAATTCTTATTTACTGAAAATAATGACTTATATAGAGTTACAAAACTAGAAACACAAAAAAATAATAAACAAAATACTTATTTTGAAAAGGATGATGAAATAAGACTAAAATTTAACTTTATTTGGGTAGATGACACATATGTAGAAAAAGCAAAAGTTAACGGAGAAACTTATGATGCTTACAAAAATGGCGAAGATTATACTATTGTTTTAAATAAAATGACCGATGTAGGAATACATGAAATTAAATTAGAAAGCATTAAATTAAGCAATGGTAAAGAAATACCACTTAAAGAAAATAATATTGTAAAAATAGAAATACTAAAAGATAAACCTTCAATGAGTAAATTTAGTTTTAATGATAATGACAAAGATATTTCTTTAAATATTACTATATTAGACAAAGATAATGCTATTCCAGAAAACAATCAACTTGATATTGAAGTACTTGACGAAAATAATAAAAATGTTTGTTCTGAAAAATTAAATGTAGGAGAAAACACGGTTACATTTAATAAAAATGATAGTAATAGATATTTAATAAAAGTTATAGCTTCTTATGATAGAGATACAAATGAAATAGATCAAAACTCTAATGAAATTAAAAATGGTGAAATTGCATTTGAAAACATTAATATAAATGAACGTAAATATGAATTAAAAGACATTACAAATATTGATGTATACCACTTCTCAGAAGACGGAAACGTTGAAAAGACTAATACTATAGAATATAGTAAAATAAATAGCTATAAAGAAACTTATATAGTAAAAGTAGAAATGAAATCTCTACCATCATATTATGGAAAGATAGAAGAATATAGGAATGAAAATGGTAAATTAGTATTTACTCTAAGTAATGAAAATATAATTTTATACAATAATGATGAACCAACTGAAAAATGTGACATAGTTTATGGAACAATAGTAGGTGATATAGCTACTAAAGAAGACATCTATTCTTTAAATGATAGTAGTCCAGAAGGACTATATATTCCTGATTATAATAGAATTAGCAAATTACAAGGATTTAGTACAGAGAAACATAAATTATATCATAACTTAAATAAATTAATGCCATTTTATGATTCTAAATACTTAGTAAGAGACGGAGAAAAAATAGAAAAAGAAAATATATTAAATACAAAACTAATAAAAGAAGTAATTCCTGTAAATAAAAATGGTGAAGCGGTTATTGCAGTTTCAACAGATGATTACCAAAATTTATCAAGCATAAAAGTAATATTTGATGATGACGAAATGAAAAAATATAATATTGAGTTTAATGAATATTATAGTGGAATAGCATCATATATTATTCCAGAACTAGGAATTGAATATAACTATAATAATTATGTTATAAAATCAGATGCTAGAATTATAAAGGATTTAAAAGATACAATAAGTAAATTCAACTATAGAACTGATTTAGATGTATTAACAGCAGATTTAGATAGTAGAATTTATAGAGAATATTACGAAGATACATTAAAACAAGAATTTGATGATTTTATTAAAAAATTATTAGTTAGCAAAAATTATAGTGTAGTAATAGAAAGTGATACCTATAACGAACTAATTAAAAAGGACTTATTAAGTGAAACAACTTTAATGAAATGGATATATGCATACAATTATATTCATCGTTGGTATTCTTTCGATATAGATGGCTTAAAGATGAGTGATATACTTGTATTTAAAGGTAATTTATTAAATAAACCTACAACAATAGAAAGCATATCTCAAGATGTTTTAAGCGGAAATATAACTACCTATTCAACAGGAGAATTCTATAAAAATAAATTAGCACAATACACAGGACAACAAGATGTATTTGAATTTGTAAAATATTATGTGCAAAAATATGCGGAAGACAAAAATATAGAGACTTGGTATAGAGATAATGTTCCAGGTATAGTTGTAGAAGCACAATGTATAAATAAAGAAGTACAATATTCACTATGGCATAATTTAAGTATAAATGTAGGAAAGTATAATAAATATGTACTTGTACTTCTAACACTTCCAGATGATGCAGCATATATAATTTCAAATCCAACATCTATATTGTTCGGATCTCAAAGAACATACGTACAAAATCCTAAAGATCCAGTACAAAGAGCTAAGTTACAAGCATTAGCTGATAGTTTTGCTAATGATGTATCAAAATTCTTCTCAACACTTTCAACATTTGTATCAATTGAAGAGATGAATAGAATGAGTACGGTGCATTTAGATACATTATTAACATATGTTGATGGAGGTACTGGTTCAAGAGTTGTTCAAAAACCTTTAACGACACAAGAGCCATTCCATAAAAACTTCTGCGAAGTTTTAAATGATTGGACAATTTTGAAAGGAGCTGGAGCATACTGTGGCGGAGGTAGTGTATACTTTGTTTATGAAGATGCATTACGTGCATACTCAGTATGGACTCATGAAAATGCACACTTAGGAGCATTCCAGAATTTGCTATGTGGTGGATGCAGAAATAGAATTATAAGAGAAGATATGCCTGATGGAAATATAACGCAAGGTTCAGGAGATGGTGGAATAAGCTTTAACTTAACTTATGATTATGACAAAAATGCTTTAGTTACTACAAATTTAACAACGGAAAGAATAAATACTCCTGAAAAAATGAAGCAATTCTATAGCAGATTGATAGATACAAGTGATTTCTTAGATTATATTGAAGCTAAAGCATTCTTACAGTTAAATGCTGAACAACAAGCTAAATTATGCTTACAAGTGTCTTATCCGAAAGGATCAGGTCAATATATAGATGGAGAAATAACTAAATACGAAAAAATAGATAAAGAAAAAATTGAAGCAATGCATTTAGATGATGTTCATGATTTATGGACAAATCAAATAGTAATGGTGCCTGGTGTAACAGAAAGAACAATGACACCAAGTCTGTATGGAGGAGATTCAATATACACAAGACATTGGTATCAACCATATAATGACAATGGTAGAGCTGATTCATATAGTTTTAAATGGTTAGCATTTGAAATGATTGCAACAGGAGGATATAAGGAGGGCTATAGATATTGGTATGGTAGCAACGGAGGAAAAATAAAAAATGATTTACAATCATTAAGAGCAATTACTAAAAATGAAAATATGACATTTGAACAATATAAAATAGACAGATATAATAAGATGCAGAATAACTGGGAGAATATGAAATTCTTTGATGCAACTGAAGTACAAAAAGAATACTTAGAAGCATTAAAGAAAGATGCAGAAGAAAATGATAATAAACTTACAAATAGTACAGCTGTTAAAAGAAAATATTATTATATGGTAAAACAAGGAACAGATGATTTTAGACAAGAGATATTTGACTATGTGCCAGAAAAAGTTGAATCTAAAGAGTATGTTTCTACAGCAAAAGAATTTGTTGATGCATGTAAATTAAAATCAAGTAGCACAATTTACTTAGAAAAAGATATTGATTTATCTGAATACGATACAGGAAGTGCTATTGTAACAAATGCATTTACTGGAACAATTGAAGGTCAAAATAATACAATAACAGGACTTAAATTACCATTATTTGCATCATTGTCAGGGGCAACTGTTAAAGATTTAATTATAGACGATTCTACTATAATTATAAATAGTACAGATATAGGAGCATTAGCTAAAACAATGACAGGAACAGAGTTAAATAATATTACTATTAAAGGTTTATTAATGAGTTCTAAAAATAACAAACAAGTGGGTGCTTTAGTTGGTTCTGCTTATAACTCAAATATTAAAGATTGCCATGCTATTAATGTAAATGTATTTGGTTCAACTAGAACAGGAGGACTTATAGGATATGCTGTAAATAATTGTACTATTGAGGAGAGTACTTCGAATGCAACAGTAACAGCTACAGCTGATGCAGCGGCAGTACTTGTAGGAGAGTGCAACAGTTCAACTATAAAAAATTGCTATGCAATTGGAAGTATTAATGTATCTAGTGCAGCAAATTATGCAGGTGGAATTGTAGGCTGGGCTGATGGCACATCTATACATAATAATTATGCTAAAGTTTCAGTATCTGCAGTTAAGAGTAATTCGGGTGTATTTAGTGGTACTATTAGAAATAAATTTGATGTTCAAAATAATATTGCTATAGCAAACGGACTTTCACATGTTAATATAGGGCTATTCGATAACGATACTGAAGCAAGTAAAATGAATAGTAGTGATACATTTAAAAATAATTATGAAATAGCAAATGGATTTACAGGTAAAACAAGTAGTGCAAGAGGAGTAAAAGCAGAAAAAATTAAATCAATGACAATACAAGAACTTACAAAGGAATTCATGCAAGAAAATTTACATTGGGATGAAAAAATATGGAACTTGGATTCTCTTGAGGAAGGTGGCTTACCAACATTAAGAAATCACGATCCAAATAAATCAGAGAGTGCATTAATATTAATGAATGAATCTAATAAATTAGATTCACTAGATGAGTTAAAAGTTAATGATGAAGAAGTTGTGAATACTATTGAAGACACAAACATAGTCGACACTAATACGCTAAATACAGCAAATGAAATAAATAATACAAATATGCTAAATGAGGCAAATGAGACAAATGAAATAAATAATACGAATGTGCTAAATGAAGCGAGTACGACGAATGAAATAAATAATACGAATATGCTAAGTGAAGCAAGTACGACGAATGAAATAAATAATACGAATATGCTAAGTGAAGCAAATACGACGAATGAAATAAATAATACAGATATTCTAAATGAAAAGAATACAAACAACATAGTAGATAGCAATACTTTGGAAGAGAAAAGCGAAAATGAAGTAATTAGTGATACAGTTAATAGTATAGAAACAACTGAATAACTAAAGGAGAGCGTCCTAGAATACAAACTCGAAAACAAAAATTCCAGTGAGAGATTGCTGGAATTTTTGCTTTGGGTTTCCTATTATTTTAGGACACCTTCTTATTTTAGTAAAATTATTGGCAATTACAACTATTATTGTTGTCGCACATTTTTTTAGAGCAATTAGACATATAGAATTTCTTTTCAGCCAATTTATCTTGTACTCCACGAAGAGCTTCTCCAAATCTTTGGAAGTGAACAATTTCTCTTTGACGTAAGAAACGAAGTGGATCTAATACATCTGGGTCATCTCTACATAAATCTATTAATTTTTCATAAGTTGCTCTTGCTTTTTGCTCTGCTGCTAAGTCTTCTTGAAGGTTTGCAACAGGGTCACCTTTACAAGCAATATATGCTGCTGTCCATGGGGTTCCAGAAGCGGATACTGGGTATACATCTACACCATGGTCTGTATAATATGCGCCTAATCCTGCTTTTTCTATATCTTCAGGACCAACACCTTCTGTTAATTGATGAACTATTGAACCTACCATTTCTAAGTGAGCTAATTCTTCTGTACCATGATGTTGTCAATCATAATAATCCTAAAAAAAGTAATACTTTCTATCTATTATTGTCTAAGGAAAAATTACACAATTAAAAGTATCTTTTTTATCACTATTACCATATTATATATTACTATTTATGAAAGAAGGAGATTTTATGTTTTTTATTCCATCAAATGATAATGCAAATATAGCGGTTTATGAATTAAATCCAAATGCATATAAAACGATAGTTTTAATACATGGTTGGCCTTTATCACACAAAATGTTCGAATATCAGCTACCAGATTTAATAAGAAATGGTTATAGAGTTATAAGTATTGATATAAGAGGATTTGGAAACTCTGATGTAACAAGTGATGGATATAATTATAATCAATTTGCAACTGATTTATATTATGTAATATATGCTTTAAATTTATCAAATTTTGATTTACTAGGTTTTTCAATGGGAGGAGCAATTGCTACAAAATACATGCAAATGTATAATGGATATGGTGTTAGAAAATTATGCTTATTAGATTCTTCTGTTCCTTCATATTCAAAAACAACAAATAATCCATATGGTCAAACAATACAATCTACCAATGATTTAATAAATCTAGGATATAATGATAGACCAGTTTTAAATGAAAATTTCGGAAATATGTTTTTTTACAAAAGACCTTCTGATGCGTTTAAAAATTGGTTTCAAAATTTAAGCAATAGTGCTTCTGGAATAGGAGAAATGAATTCTTTAATTGCTCTTAGGGATGAAGATATATTTGATTCGTTAAAATATATTCATATTTCAACAGCTATTTTTCATGGAAAGGAAGATAGAATATGTCCTTTTCCTATGGCAGAAATTATGCATAATAATATTCGTTCTTCAATTTTGTTTCCACTTGAAAATGCTGGGCATGGTGCATTTTATGACGTTAAAGATGAATTTAATAGGTCTTTAATAAAATTTTTAAATTATTAATTTAATTATGAAAATCCGTACCATAATGTTGTCAATTAAAAAAATTTAGGGCTATTTGCTGTATAAAATATAAGTTCACTGAGTGTACTTAATGAAATACACTTAGTGAACTTTTTATTTTATGCTTTAATTTTATATTCAACACTTTTTTCTTCTAATAACTTGAAATTACAACTTACAAATATGGGGGATACTTTTATAAGTACCCCCTAATTTTTCAGGAAACTCGTTTATAGTTAAACTAAAGGCTCGTTTCTAACCTAATGTTCAATAGGATATTTGTTTATAGAATTTTCATTCTAAAGGCTCATATCTAACCTAATGTTTAAATTGCACTTGTTTATGAAGTTAATCAAAGGTTCGTGCTAACCTAGTTTATTTGATAAATTGCTTTACCAATATTAGTATATTCATTATACTATATTTTATTTACAAAATCAAAACTTATACACAAATTCTAATTCAAAATTTGTATTCACTTAGTGTATTTTTTTCAATTCATTTAGTGAACGAAATTATTACACCTAGTGAACTTTTCGGTTCATTTAGTGAATTTTAGTACTCTGATAAGTTTTTTTTAGCAATACATTCGGTGAATTATTGCATCATTTTTGCATAACTTTTTTGCTCACTTCTCAATTCTCTTTGCCTTTTATCTTCTTTGAATTCTTCTACTGTCCATTTCTTTACTTGTCTTGGGCATTTTTTTGTGTTTATTTTCATAAATTTTAAAGAGGCGATTTAATATGGTAATAGAAGAATATACGATTGAAAATACAAAGATAAAATTTTATGATGACTGTATTGTAGCAGATACTGTTACTCAAAAAGAATATATAGATAACATTATTATTAATTTAATACAAAATTCTCCTTTGTTGTAATTTGGCATATTTTCTTATATAATGTTTACAAGTTAAAGACAAATTACAAGGAAAGGAGGAAATGTGCAAAATGATGGCACATATGCAATATATTTAAGAAAATCAAGAGAAGATATTGAAGCAGAAAAATACGGAGAAGGCGAAACTTTAGCAAGGCATGAAAAGATTTTAACTACTTTAGCAGAAAAAAGGAATTTACATATTTCAAAAATTTATAGAGAAGTTGTAAGTGGCGAAACAATTAGCGAAAGAAAAGAAATGCAGAAACTTCTTAAAGATGTTGAGAATGAAAAATGGACAGGTGTTTTGGTTGTTGAAGTAGAAAGGTTGGCTCGTGGAGATACAGCAGACCAAGGTATAGTATCAAAAGCATTTAAATATTCGCATACAAAGATTATTACACCTGTTAAAACTTATGATCCAGATAATGAATTTGATGAAGAATATTTTGAATTTGGATTGTTTATGTCTAGAAGAGAGTATAAAACAATAAATAGGCGTCTGCAAAGAGGTCGTGAGATTTCAGTCCAAGAAGGTAAATTTGTAGGCAATATTGCACCTTTTGGTTATGATAGAGTTAAATTAAAAGATTCAAAAGGTTATACATTATCTATTAATGAAAATGAAGCACTTATTGTTAAAGAAATATTTAGGTTATATACTTTTGAAAATAATACTATTAGTTCAATTGTAAAGCAGTTAAATAATATGAATTTAAAGCCTAGAATTTCTAATGAATGGACGATTTCTACTGTTAAAGAAATTCTTTCTAACCCAACATATATTGGTAAATTAACATGGAATAGAAGAAAACAAAAAAAGAAAACTAAGAATGGACATATTATAATTTATAGACCACGCAATAAAGATTATTTAATTTATGATGGACTACATGAACCTATTATTGATAATAAAACATGGGAATTAGTTCAAGAAAAAAGAAAGCAAAATACTCCAAAAGCAAAGCATAGTTATCAAATTCAAAATCCACTAGTAGGACTAGTATTTTGTGAAAAATGTGGAAAGCCAATGCAAAGAAGACCTTATAACAAAGCCAATAAACCTGCAACTCTTATGTGCTCTAATTCTGTATGTAATAATATAAGTTCTAAACTTTATATTGTTGAAGATAAAATAATTGAAGCTTTGGAAATATGGCTTGAAAATTATAAAGTAGATTATGAAATTAAAGACAATTTAAAATCTAATAACAATGAAATAATAAAAAAGTTCATTACTACAAATAAGAAAGAGTTAAAAAAAGAAAATATTAAACTTAATAAAATTTATGACTTTTTAGAAAATGGTATTTATAATAAAGAAGAGTTTATAAATCGTTCAAAGGCTATTAAAGAGAATATAGAAATTTTAGAAAATAAGTTAAAAGAGTATAATTCTTTATTGGAAGATAATGCTAAAATAAAAAATGAAAAAGAAACAATGATACATAAACTAAAGAATGTTTTAGATTTATATTATAAATTAGAAGTAGCTGAAGATAAAAATATTTTACTAAAAAGTATTGTTACTAAAATTACCTATTTAAAAACTAAAAAATCCATAAAAAAGGGTTCTAATCCAACTGATTTTGAATTGCATATATATCCTAAAATACCTAAAAGTTAAAGTCTTTGATTATTTTGTTGAATGATAGTAAAAAATATAGTAAAATAAGTAAAATATAATTTATAAAGGGAGAAAAAAATGAATCAAAATTTATATGAAGAATTAATTAAAAGAAAAAATGGGGGAGAAAAGTTAGATTGGAGCTCTATAACCAAAGAAGAATTAGAAAATTTATTTGAAGAACATAGCGACAGTATGATAGCTGAACTATATAATATAACCAAATCACAAGTAATCAATAAAAGGAGAGAGTGGGATATAAAACAATATAATTATTTATTAAAAAATTTTCTAAAAGATGATAAAAATGATATTTTATTAAAAAATTTAAACCAAGGTTCTAAAGATAGATTATTAAATAAAAAAAATATAGACACTATTGCAATAGCTTTAACACATTATTTATTTAGAAATGGACCTGTAGAAGATATGCATAGTAGCGGAAAATTATCTCAAAATGATATGAAAACGCTTAACAAATTTATGGTAAATAGAATAGCTGGGTTACTACAAACTATAAATAGAGAAGAATGGCTAAAATTAGAATTATTGTTAAATTATTATAATACATTTTCTCGGTAAAGATTGGGATAAGCCGGTTGCAGATACAAAAGAAATAGATTTAGAATATAAAAAGTTTTTAGATAAAATTTAATTTACAGTCAATAAACAAAGTTATAATTTGGTTGGTTTTTGAGGCTATTCCAATTACAAATAACTTATATTTTTAGCTATTGACAACATATTGGTATGCATTCTTTTGTATCACAATATTGTCAATTTGAAGAATTAAAGGCTTTTGGCTGTAAAATTTTAATAATTTTAAAGAAAAATCTAAGGTTTGATTGAAAAATGCATATATATGTAGTACAATGATTTTCGAAAGGAAAGATTTAATGCAAGAAAAAGAATACATAGAAATTGGTAAATTAAATACAGAACTTTTTGAAAAAATTGGTGAGCATTTAATAACAAATGAAGTTATTTTTACTTATGAGAGAATGAATCATGTTAAAACAAAAAGAGTTCAATTATTTAATGAGGTAAAAGGTATTTTGCCAGATGTTTTATATAATCCAGATTACATATATAAAGATTGGAACAACAGAAATAATACATTAGTATTGATTAAATCTATAGATGAGAAGTTGAACCTAAATGTAGTATTAAAAATTGCTATATTAAATGATGATAAGCATACCAAAAATTCTATAATAACTATGATAAAAATAGGTAATAAAACTTTTAACAAAATAAAAAGAAACAAAAAAGCTAATTTATTATTTGAAAAACTAGACATTTATGAATAAAAGTTGTATAATTAAAGTACAATATAGAATAGTTATTTGAGGTGGTAAATTGTGTCAACCACGCACCCTATGGGTCAAAAGAGATGTAGGAAATGATACACCTACCAAATAACTAACAATCGAAAAAAGGGCTATGGAAACATAGCTCTTTTACTTATTTTACAACATTATAAATTTCTTCAAACACTGCTGGTCTTTTAGAATAGTCTTGTCTTTAGCTATTGACAACATATTGGTACGTATTCTTCTGTACCTATATCATTTAAAGTTGCTTTAGAGTTTTGGTCTGGCATTCCGAATCTTTGAGATAAATATCTTAAAGAAGCTGAAAGCTCTCCATCAGGGCCACCGTATTGAGAAATTATAAATTTAGCAAGTCTTGGATTTGGACATTTTATATTGATAGGATATTGTAATACTTTGTTATAAGTCCACATTAAAAATTCCCCCTTTCCCATGGCCATGGTTCTTCAAGCCATCTCCACTTATTACATGGAAAATAGATAGAAAGAGGTCCATAAACCTTTTGATATTTTTCCTTTAAATCTTTAAGCTTCTTTGAATATTCTTTATGAAGACAAATAGCTCTTTCGTCATCTGGGTGAGTATTTAAATATTCAGAAATATCAACAACAGCGAAATCTAAAGCACGAATTTTATTAAGCATTTCATCTCTTTGCATTTGCTTTTCTCCACAATTATTATCATTTTGCATATTAGTAAATTCATAAGAATAAGTTGAAACTGCAGGTGATTGATTATTTGAAGAACAACAGCAGTTACAATTTCTGTTTTCGCAATCTTCTAACATTTGTTACATCCCTCCCCAATAGTATTTGTAGCTTCTATAAAAGCATTTTCTTCTAATGATTGACAAGGTGAATAAGGATTTACAAGTTCAGGGAAGATTGTTCCCATTTTTAATCCAACACTAGGAGTAAAAGTTTGATTCATTGTTTGAATTGGAACATAACTTTGACCAAACATTGGATTAGCTGGAAATACAGATGGTGCTTCATCAAATCCACAACCACAGTCATCATTGTCATTATTTGCTGAGTAATAATCTGCTTTAATACCACAGTTACTACAAGCAGTTTCTATAATGTCACTATTATAATTTTGCTGACAACAACATTTTTTATATTTGCAATTATACATTTTTAATCCTCCTTATTAAGTTGTATAGTACATAATATGTAGTAAAATCAAGAATTGTGTATAAAACGTATAAAAAAAGTCGAATTAATAATTTAAAAATATATTAATTAAGGTATAAATATGATATTATAAAAGAGGGAGGTATATAATGAAAAGAATAGTATTTATTATAATAGGGGTATTAGTTATTCTCTTTGGTATAGCAAATATGTGCATGAATATAGATGCTTTAATGAATTATGAATTGGAATCAAAAAATGTATGGATTACTTCTGAAGTTTATGAAAAAGGACAAGATTCAATCTATTCATCTTATGTAACATATGATGATCATAATGGAGAACAGGGAATTTTATATACAGATAGCCTTTCAAAAGGAGATATGGTTACAGTATATAGAAATAAAAATAGTTATGATAAAAGTGATAGTACAAATGGATGGATATTATCTAGTAGCGGAACAATTGGAAAATCTATATTAGCATTAATTATAGATAGTATATTAATAATTATAGGAAGTATTGTATTATATAAAAATGTAAAAAATAAAAATATTAAAGATAAAATATAAACGAAAAATGTCGAAATAACAAGAAAATTATGTTAATTATTTTTATAATATGTCTGGACTTTTTATTCAATTTGTTATAAAATATAAGATAGACCGTTAAAAAGGAAGGATGTAAATGTCTAGTATAAGAGATGAATACAAAGTACAAAAAAGTTCTATACAAGAATCTTATGAAAGACAATTAATTTTAAAATTAAATAAAGAATACGAGGATATTTCAAACAATGCATTTGTTATGATAACAAATTATTTTAAAGAATTATATCCAGAAGTAGTAATCGAAGAACCAAAAGCTAGGGAGAAATCACCTAAAAGTTTATATGGAAAAATAAAAAACTTACAAATAGAAAGAATATCAAAATTATTTGTAGTAGGAGAAGTGAAAGATTCTGAAAAAGAAGAACTTTTAAATTTATTAATTGAAAGAGTGCACGAACATAAGGAATTAAAACAAAATGTAATAAACTATATACAACAATTAATATATGATGATATAAATGCAATTAACATAGAGGAATTTTTAGCTAAAGTTATTGAAACAAATTTAAGTGCAAGTACAAAAACAGCATTGCTTAGAATTTTGAAACATAAAGTGGAAGAAAGTAATTTACCAAATAAATCAAATATATTGCAACAGTTAGAAAACAAATATGGAAGTACAAGAGCCAAAATTACAGGAAAAGTAGAAGATGACTTACTAAGATATGAAACTATAAATATGTTGAGAAATGATGCAGAAAAAAGAGAAAATTTATATGATGTGCAAGATTACTTAAGAGCAAAAGATTTAAGGGGAATGAAAATTGTAATTTGCGATATACCACAGAATTTTCAAACTGAAAATGAAAATTTAAGAAAATTATTAGAACGTAGGGAATTAGCATCAAATCCAGAAATAAAAAAGAAATACAATAATGAGAGTATAATAGAATTAAGTAAAGAATTTGTAGATAGACTTTCAGCAAATAGTAAACTATTAGAAGCAATGAATGTAGAAGTTATAAAAGATTCAAGAAAGCATAAAAATAAAACCAATGGTTATATAGCAGATCATATAAAATTTCAATCTAAAAAAGATAAAACATATTGCTTTGAATTGCAAGTTAAATCTGTATATGTAGAAGAAATAGCAAAGGGAAATGGAAGTGCATCACACAGTAAAAGACCAGGTAAAGAAAGAGTTTTACCTGTTATAGGTGTGGGCGTAAATTTTATAAAAGAATTACAATATGTTTTGCCAAAATACACTTTAATAACGCAAAAAGAAGGTACATATATTGCACGAAAATGTTCTTTATTAGAAAATACAAAAATGTTTTTTCAAAATCAATTAAAGCCAAATACAAAAGAATATGAAGAAGTACAGAATATTATAACTGAATATGAAGAAAATCAGAAAGAAGCATTATTGCAATAATTTAATAAAAATAATAAGTAGAGAATATTTTATCTTAAGACGAGTTAAAAAATGAAAAATAGCATGTGTAGATAAATTATTCTCTATCCTAATTTTATAATTGCATGGATGTTCTTTTCATCAAAACTTTTTACTGTAACAAAATAATCATTATCAATTAAAGAACACATACATTTTAAAGTGTCTCCTAATTTGGCACTTTTTTTATACATTATTTCAACATTATTAAAAATACAGTTTTTATAAATGTCATAAGGCAAGGCTTCATAAGCTAGGTCCAAATAATACAAATTATGCATATGTTCATTAATATCAATTACATGTCTTGGAACAGTATAATTTATAGTATTTAAAAATGAAGAAGGTTTATCTAATTTTGAAAATTCTATTTCATCGAATACAGATTTATTTTCTGATTCATATTTTGAAATAACATTATCATCTAATTTTACAAGACCTTTATTAATATCAATTAAGGACCATTTAGAAGAGGCTATTGCTTTAAGTTTTCCATCTTTACCGTACATTTCGAAATCACGGTAAGAGTAAAATTTAAATGGGTTTCTAGACCAAGTATTTACAATAACATCTTCGCCATAATTTGGTCTATCTATTACTTTTAATTTCCAATGTAATAAAACCCAACTTAAATGAGTTCTTTCAATATCATTAATTCCATATCCCACTTTATCTGAATGAAAACTTGCAATATCTTCAAAAAATCCTAAGATTGATTTATTTGATATTTTACAATTTATATCTATATCTTTTAATCCGATTGTATATTTATGCTCAATTATTGCCAATTTGAAAATCACCTCTTTTTAAAATAATAAATTTTGCTTATATATAAAATGTAATAAACACATCTTATAATATCACAAAACAAAATGTAATAATAGACTAATTAGAAAAAATATGGTAAAATTAAAAGCAAGTTGCTATAACTTCTGGTTGATAGTATAAAAATTTATTATAATTTTTTGCTGTAAGTTAGAGTTTAATTAATATTGAAAGAATATGTTTATAAAATAAACTATTATACGAGGAAATAAATATGTTTATAAAACAATATATAAATTGCGAAATATGTCCGCATAAATGTAAAGTAAATAGATTAGAAGGTAAAATAGGAAGATGTAAGTGTAATGATAAAATAAAAATAGCACTTGCATCTATACACATGTATGAAGAACCATGTATAAGTGGTAAAAATGGTTCTGGGACGGTATTTTTTTCTAATTGCAATATGAATTGTAAATTTTGTCAGAATTATGAAATAAGTCAAGAGTCAAAAGGATATGAAATAGAAATAGAAGATTTAGCTAAAATTTTTTTAGATTTACAGAATAAAGGTGTAAATAATATAAATTTAGTAACACCTACAACGTATGTATATCAAATTATTGAAGCAATAAGAATCGCAAAAGGGGAAGGGCTTGAAATACCTATTATATACAATTCTAATGCATATGAAAGAGTAGAGACCTTAAAGGACTTGAAGCGGGTATATAGATGTCTATTTACCAGATTTAAAGTACTTTTCTGAAGAGATGGCAAAAAAATATTCTAATGTAACAAATTATTTTGAAATGGCAACAAAGGCAATACAAGAGATGATTAATCAAGTAGGTGCTCCAAAATTTGATGAAAATGGAATTATACAAAAGGGGGTTATGATAAGACATTTAGTTCTTCCAAATCATATATTAAACACAAAACATATTTTAAAGTGGATAAAAGATAATATAGATGAAAATGTGTATGTGAATGTTATGGCACAATATTTCCCAACATATAAAGCAAAGGAAGATGAACTTATTAATAGAAAATTAACTAGAAGAGAGTATAATGAAGTTCAGGAATATTTTTATTTGCTAAATTTCAAAAATGGATATATGCAAGAGTTGGGAGAACATGAAGAAGAATATGTGCCAAATTGGGAATGCTCAAGCATATAAAAATACATAAAGAAAAATGTCGAATTTTGCTTGTAAAAGTAAAGTGATTGTGATAAACTTACCGTGTAAATTTTTAATAACTTTTATAACATTATTATGTTAAAAGGAGGGAAATGTATGCGGTCAAGAGTGATAGCATCAACAAAGGTAGGTTATGAACTTCCTATCGAGGAAGCAATCGAGTTTTCAGGCAAAGAAGCGGGTATTTGCTATATGCCTGATACGGTGGACGAGATTTTTAACGAGCCGACAGAAAAAACGATGAAAAGGGTTATGGGAAACATGGCGTCTAACCATCATAGTGTGTTTGGACATGTTAGGTATAACTTTGTATTTGAGGATATTCCGAAAATATTAGCTATGTTTCTTAATAACGAGAAGGTATACGACACTTCTGAGAAGTCGGCAAGGTTTACTAAAATGAAACCTTCAAAAGACGAAAAAGAGCTGTATGAGAAGTGGATTGAAATTTTTAAAATTCGTATACATGAGTTGTATCCTGACATCAAAGAAAGGCAATTAGGGAGACTTGCCCAGGAAAATGCACGCTATTTAATTAGTGTATTTACGCCGGCAACGGTCATGGGCTATTCGGTTACCTTTCAACAGTTCAGCTATATTCTTCATTTTATGGAGGATTACATTCAAAAAGAGGAAGATACAGAGTTTAATAAGTTGCTTAAACCGTATTTACAGGAATTTGTGGATATCCACGCTAAATTTAAAGTGGAAGGAATTAACCCAGATTCCAAAAACAGAAAGCTTGCCTTATTTTCAAAGGTACGAAGAAAAGAAGAATGGGGAGAAAATTATTGTTGCAACTATTTAGCAACATTTTCTCAAGAAGCACAAGGAATGCGTCACAGAACAACGAAAAATGAAATTTATGAGTATTCTTTGTATTCAAATCTGTTTTTCACACCTCCTTGCATTAGAGGAACGGCGTTGGAGGAAAAGTGGTTAGATGATATTAGAAGTCTTTCCAAGAATTTCCCGCAGGGAAAGTTAGTTCTTGTTAACGAAAGAGGTTCAGTAGAAGATTTTGTGCAAAAATGCAAGGAACGCTTATGCGGATGTGCACAGCTTGAAATTGCACTTCAGACAAAGAGAACTTTAGAAGAATATTTAAGAAATACAAAAGAAACAGATGAAAGAGTATACAACTACCTTTTACAGTATGCAAATGGCGCAAGGTGTACGTTCCCAGATTATACATGTAATAAGCCTTGTATCTGGGGAGCCAAAGGTGCGTTTGAAAGGTTAGTGTAATAAAAAGTTAGGGACTTGCTAGCAAACTTGTTGGCAAGTTCCTTATTGTTTGCTAAATGTGCAAAAATATTAAGCCAAAATAACAGAAAAATAACGAAAAGTAATGCAAAAGTACTTGACAAAATTGAAAAAATAGTGTAAAGTATAATAGCATTACAAAAGAGCAAGGGTAAATAAAATAATTTTAAGGATTATTTTTTTGTGCCTTATGGAAGGATGGTAGGAAATGGAGAAAAACGTTAAAGTAAGTATGCTATGTGAAATATATGGCAAGCTTTTAACTAAAAAACAGCTTGAAGTCTTAACAGACTATTATAATAATGACCTATCACTTTCTGAAATTGCTGAAAACAATAAAATAACAAGGCAAGCTGTTAGAGACATTATAAAGAAAGGGGAGAATAAACTTTTCGAACTAGAAGAAAAGCTTTTGTTTATGAAAAAGATGATGGAACAAGAACAAAAATTACAAGAAGTTTTAAATGAACTAAGTAAAATAGAAGACACATCTTCTGACAAGAAAATTGAAAAGATTTTAAATCATGTAAGAAAAGAATTAAGTTGTTTAGTTTAATATCTTAAAAACTTCTAAATAACACATAAGATGGGAGGATTAAAGATGGCATTTGAGGGATTATCTTCAAAACTTCAAGATATAACAAGAAAATTAAGAGGTAAAGCGAGAATTACAGAGTCAGATTTAAAAGATATGCTAAGAGAGGTTAAATTAGCATTATTAGAAGCTGATGTTAACTATAAAATAGTAAAAGATTTTATAGCAACAATACAAGAAAAAGCTTTAGGTCAAGATGTGCTAAAATCTTTAACTCCAGGTCAACAAGTAATAAAAATAGTAAAAGATGAACTAATAGAACTTTTAGGTGGACAAGAGAGTAAAATTAACTTTACACCTAATCCTCCAACAATTATAATGTTGGTGGGTTTGCAAGGTTCAGGTAAAACTACTACAGCAGGAAAGCTTGCAAACATATTAAGAAAACAGGGGAAAAAGCCATTATTAGTTGCATGTGACGTGTATAGGCCAGCTGCTATTAAACAATTACAAGTTGTTGGTAGCCAGCTTTCAATACCAGTATATGCAAACGAAAATTCAAAAGATGTTGTTCATATAGCAAAACAGGCAGTAAGTGTTGCAATTAGTAAGTTGAATGATGTTGTAATACTAGATACAGCAGGTAGACTTCATATAGATGAAGAATTAATGCAGGAACTAAAAAATATAAAAGCAAATGTTAGACCACATGAAATATTATTAGTTGTAGATTCTATGACAGGTCAAGATGCAGTAAATGTTGCTACTTCATTTAATGAAAGTGTAGGAATAGATGGAGTTGTTTTAACAAAATTAGATGGTGATACTCGTGGTGGAGCTGCTCTATCTGTAAAAAAAGTTACAGGAAAGCCTATAAAATTTGCAGCAATAGGTGAAAAACTAAGCGATATTGAAGTATTTAGTCCAGAAAGAATGGCATCAAGAATCTTAGGTATGGGAGATGTACTTTCAATTATAGAAAAAGCGGAAGAAGCATTTGATGAAGAAGAAGCTAAGAAAATTGAGGAAAGTTTAAAAAAGAAAGAATTTGATTTAGAAGACTATTTAACTCAATTAAGACAAGTAAAGAAAATGGGTTCATTTTCATCACTTTTAAAAATGATACCAGGAATGGCAAACATAAATGACTTAAAAGTGGATGATAAAGAGTTTGTTAGAATAGAAGCAATGATTTGTTCTATGACTAAGGAAGAAAGAAAAAATCCTAGATTATTAAATGCTAGTCGCCGAATAAGAATTGCCAAAGGAAGCGGAACAAGTGTGCAACAAATAAATCAATTTATGAAATCTTTTGAAATGACACAAAAAATGATGAAAAAAGTACAAAATGGAAAAGGTGGATTAAAAAATATGATGAAAAACTTTAATCCAAATGACCTTAAACAGTACATGAAATAGTTATATTAGATTTAGCTCATATAAATTATTTTTTAAATTCATATATGAGTGAAATTAATATATAAATTTAGTTTTTAATTTTAAAATATATATATTTTATTTGGAGGTGAAAATAATGGTAAAAATTAGATTACAAAGAGTTGGTGCTAAAAAAGCTCCATTTTACCATATAGTAGTTGCAGATTCTAGAGTAGCTAGAGATGGAAAGATAATTGAGCAAATTGGAACATATGATCCAATGACAAATCCATCTAAAATAGTTCTAGATAAAGAAAAAGTAGCAACATGGATAAAAAATGGTGCAAAACCAACTGATACGGTAAAAGCTTTAATAGATAAAGTTAAATAATTAATATGATACCTAAAGATATTTAATAAAGTAAAAAAATAGAGTTATAATATTAAATTACAATAAAGTAAGAATTATTATAAGCTTAAGTAGGAGGAATCCTAATGAAGGAAATTTTAGAAATAATAATAAAGAATCTTGTAGAAGATGAAAACTCAGTATCTGTAACAGAAAAAGAAGAAAATGGAACAATTATTTTAGAAGTAAAAGTATCAGATAAAGATATGGGAAAAGTAATTGGAAGACAAGGAAGAATTGCAAAAGCAATAAGAACAGTAATGAAATCAGTATCAGCCAAAGAACATAAAAAAGTTAATGTTGAATTTTTAGATAATTAAGAGGTATTTATGCAGAAGTATTTAGAGGTTGGTCAAATTGTAAATACATTTGGAGTAAAGGGTTATGTAAAAGTAAAGCCATTTACAGATGATATTAAAAGATTTGAAGAGTTAAAAACAATATATATTTGCAGAAAAAATGAAATGGAGCAAGTTCAAATAGAAGAGGTAAAATATCATAAAGATATGGTTCTGTTAAAAATAAAAGGAATAGAAGATTTAACAGAGGCAGAAAAGTATAAAGGTTTATTTTTAAAAATAGACAGAAAAGATGCTAAGAAATTACCAGAAGGAACTTATTTTATTGCAGATTTAATAGGCTTGGAAGTGTACTCAGATAATGAAGACTATTTAGGAAAAGTAGATGATATATTTCCAGCTGGAAGTAGAGATGTATATGTTGTTAAAGATGAGTCAGGCAAGCAATTATTACTTCCGGGAATACCAGATGTTATAAAAAAGATTGATTTAGAAAATGAAAGAATAATAGTTCACTTACTTGAAGGTTTAGTAGATTAAAGAAAGAGGAAGAAAAATGCAATTTGATGTGCTTACACTTTTTCCTGAAATGTTTGAACCAGTTAAACAAAGCATAGTAGGAAGAGCAGAGGAAAAGGGGCTAATAAGAATTAATTTAATAAATATTAGAGACTTTTCAAAAGATAAACATAAAAAAGTAGATGATACACCATATGGCGGTGGAGCTGGAATGGTTATGAGACCAGATGTTGTGTATGATGCATATTCTTCTATAAAAAATAAGGAAAATGCAAAAATGATTTATTTGTCTCCACAAGGAAATGTATTAAATCAAAAAAAAGTAGTAGAACTATCTAAACAAGAACATATAATTTTACTTTGTGGGCATTATGAAGGTATTGATCAAAGAGTTATAGATGAGATTGTAGATGAGGAAATATCAATAGGTGATTATGTACTAACAGGAGGAGAACTTCCTGCAATGGTACTTATAGATTCAGTAAGTAGATATGTAGAAGGCGTTTTAGCAGAAGAATCAACGAAAGAAGAATCATTTAGTGAAAATCTTTTAGAGTATCCTCAGTATACAAGACCAGAGGAATTTAGAGGTAAAAAGGTTCCAGAAGTATTAGTGTCTGGACACCATCAAAATATTCACAAATGGAGAAAAGAAAAGTCGTTAGAAATAACAAAACAAAAAAGGCCAGATTTATTAAAATAATTTGGAAAAATTAGGCGCCATCGTCAAAGGCGATGCGACACTTAAGTATATATGAAAGGAGAATATCGAAATGGATATTATAAAATCAATAGAACATGAACAATTAAAAAATAAAATTCCTGACCTTCATGTAGGTGATACTGTTAGAGTACACCAAAAAATAAAAGAAGGAAACAGAGAAAGAATACAAGTATTTGAAGGAATAATAATAAAGAAACAAAATGGGGGAGTTAATGCTACATTTACTGTAAGAAGAATATCTTATGGTGTAGGTGTAGAAAAAACATTCTTAATTCATTCACCATTAGTAGAAAAAGTTGAATTAGTTAGAGTTGGAAAATCTAGAAGAGCAAAATTATATTATTTAAGAGATAGAGTTGGAAAGTCTGCTAAGACTAGAGAAAATTTAGCAGCTAGAATAGAAGACAAAGAAATAACTGTTAAAGAAGATTTAGTAGAAGAAGTTCCAGAAGAGACAACTGTAGAAACTAAGAATGATGCTACAGAAAGTGCTAAAAGTGAAACTACTGCAAAAGAGAGTACTGAAGTTAAAGAAGCTACTAA
The DNA here is from genome assembly GCA_947626555.1 of uncultured Clostridia bacterium. Taxonomy (GTDB): domain Bacteria; phylum Bacillota; class Clostridia; order TANB77; family CAG-508; genus UMGS1663. Next base: position 44,394 of record CANQSP010000001.1, read on the forward strand.
AGTGGAAGAAAAAGTTGAAGTTAAGGAAGATGCAAAAGTAGAATCAGCTCCAGAAGAAGCTCCAGCAGTTAAAACAGAAAAACCAGTAGAACAAGAAGTTGTAGATACAGTTAAAGAAGAAAAAGTAGATGAAGTAAAAGATTAGAATTCGAAGGCAAATAAACCTAAATTGAATTTGGGTTTATTTGCTTTTTGATTATTAAAATTACAAAGGAAAATGGAGGAGTATAAAATGGAAAAAAAGTCAAATACAGTATGGATAATAACAACAGTATTATTAATATTAATAATATTTGGCTTATTAGCTTATATTTTTTGGGGTTTCATTAATGATAAAAATGAGAATATTAATGAACAGATATTATCAGAGGTAGAAGAAAATATAAATCAAAATAAAAAAGACCAGTTATTAATAAAATCTGAAATCTATACTACTGACTTAAACCAAAATAATGACAAAGAAGAAACGCAAATTAATTATTATGGAAATGCTAAAGAAAAATATGATGGTAAAGACTTTAGAGCATATACATACAACAAGGTAGAAATAGTAGTAAAAGAATCTGAAAAAACAAATTCGTTAATTGTAGATGGAAATTTTACAGTTTCTAATATTGTAGATATTAGTAAAGATGATCATTTTTCTGAAATAGTACTTATGGAAGAGGTAAGCGACGAACAATATAAAGATTCAATATTTATAGAGTATGATGGAAAGACATTAAAAACGATTAAAGTAAATTATGCTGATGATTCAATAAAAACGTATAACTATATGAATAATATGGATAAGGAAGTTCAATATATAAGTAATGGTAAAGATGGTAAAATGGAAATTTCAGATGGTGAAAATTATGTAACAGTAATTTCTCAATTAGGAAAAATGGAAAAGTATGTATTAAATGAATCACATGAATTTGAGTTGGAAGAGTGTAAACTTATATATGACAAAGACTTTTATCAAGATAATTTGAAAGAAGTACAAAGTAGTATAAAAGTTTATGATGACGCAAATTTATCTTCAGAGTCTTATGGAGCACAGGAAGTATCAAATATAGAAGTGCTTGAAGTATTGGATAATTGGCTAAAAGTAAAATTAAAGTCTACAGGAGTAATTACATTTGCATATATAGATGATATTAAGGATTTATAAAAATATATACTAAATAAATTTATTTAAAATACTTTTTAACAAAAAATAGAGAATATTTTACTATTAATAAAATGTTCTCTATTTTTAACTTTTTTGTATAAAAAATACTTATTTTGACAATTCTGCGTATTTTTTTAATTTTTCATAGACTAAATTATTGATACTTCCAGCAGGGAATTTTCCTTTTGAGTCTTTTTTTCCACCAGGAACACCTGTTAAAATTTCAATTCCTTCATCTATGTTAGAAATAGGGTATATATGGAATTTGTTTTCTTTAACTGCATTAAGTACTTCATCTGATAGAGTTAAATTTTTTACATTCTGGATAGGTATCATAACTCCATGTGAACCATCTAAGCCTCTTAATTTGCAAATTTGGAAGAAACCTTCTATTTTATCATTTACACCACCAATAGGTTGAATTTCACCTTTTTGATTTACAGAACCAGTAACAGCAATAGATTGATTAATTGGAATTCCTGAAAGACTAGAAAGTAGGGCATAAAGCTCAGTACTAGAAGCACTATCACCATCTACACCATTGTATAGTTGTTCAAAGCATATACTAGCTGTAAGAGATAAAGGAATGTCTTGCGCAAATTTTTCTCCTAAATATGCACTTAATATAAATACACCTTTTGTATGAGAAGAACCAGAAAGTTCTACTTCACGTTCTATATTTATAATTCCATTTTTACCTGTATAAGTATTGGCTGTAATTTTTACAGGTTTACCAAATGTATAATCTCCAATAGTCATAATAGTTAAGCCATTAATTTGTCCTACTTTAAATCCAGAAGTATCTATTAAAAGAGTATTATCTTGTATCATTTCCAAATATTTGGCATCATATTTTTTTATTCTTTCGATTCTTTCTTTTAAAGCTTTATCTACATATTCTGCAGATACTACTTTTTTCTTATCCATTAAAGCCCATGTTCCAGATTCACCTACTACTTCTGCTAAATCGTTAAATCTAGTAGACAATTTTGTTCTATCCTCAGATAATCTACTTGCGTATTCAACAATTTTTGCAACTGCTGTTTTATCTAAAGGTGGAAGATCTTCTTGTTTGCAAAAACCACATATAAATCTAGCGAGTTTTACTTTATTTTCAGTAGTATTTGGAGCATCATCTTCAAATTCTACTTTAATTTTAAATAATTTCTTAAAATCATTATCCATAGCAAGAAGTGTTTGATATATAGCTTCACTTCCAATTAAAATAACTTTTAAGTCTAAAGGAATAGGTTCAGGTTTTAATGAAACCATTACCATAGAGCTACGTTGGTCTGCTGTATTTTCAATTGCAATTTCTTTTACACGTAAAGCTTTTTTTAAAGCATCATAACAAATACCATTTGAAAGCAAATCATTTGCTTGGAAAATAATATAACCACCGTTTGCATTTTGCATAAGTCCTGGTTTTAGCATAGTATGGTCAGTTTTTAAAGCACCATAATAATTCTCATATTCTAATTTTCCAAATATATTGTGATAAGAATAATTAGAATCCATAATTACAGGAGCACCTTGTAAATTACTATTATCTACAAATAAATTAACTCGATAATTTAACCAAGGTTTTGGCATTTCAGGTCTTGGTGCAGATGCTTGTTGATGTTTAATATTATCATCTCTATTAATGAATAAAGGAATATTTTTTAAAATATCTTGCTTTATATCATTTAAAAATTTATTAATTTTTTTATTTCTTTTATATTTAGATTTTATATAGTTTATGTGTGTATTAACTGTAAGAAGAGCAATATTTGATTGCCAATCATCAATTCTTTTATCAGATGCTCTTTCAATTTCTTTAATTTTGCTAATAACCTCAATAATTTGCTGTTGAACAATATTAGATTTTTCCTCAAAATCCTTTTTTACGTCTTCATCTAATTTATCAAATTCATCTTCTTCAATGGTTTTTCCATCTATAACAGGCATCATGTAAATACCATTTTGAGCAGATTTTACCTGAAAACCATATTTTAAAGAGTCTAAATTTAATTTTTCAAGTAAAGAAGCACGTTTAGCTTCAAATTCTTGCTTGATTATACTTTTTTCTTTCTCAAAGTCATCATTATTAAAAGTTTTAGTAATATCTGTACGGATTTCTTTTATAAAAGTATCCATAGTTTCTTTAAATTCTTTACCTTGACCAGCAGGGAAAGAAACAGCAATAGGTTCATTCGGATTGTCAAAATTATATATATAACACCAATCTGAAGGAACTTTTTTCTTTTTTGATAGTTCATCTAAATAATTTTTTGCATACATGGTTTTACCAACACCGCTAGGACCTTCCATATATATGTTATATCCTTTAACATTAACATTAACACCAAAATCTAATGCCTTAATACCTCTATCTTGACCTATACCTGTACTAATAGGTTCTAATTCAGAGGTATCTTTAAAATCAAATATATCAGGGTCACATACGACCTTTAAATCCTTATAAGATAGTTCATTTCCTTTTTTCATTAGTTGCTCCTTTCAAAATTACAAATACGTTTAAATATTTTTAAATATTATTTAAATATTATTTTAATATTATATATTAGAAATTATATATTAGAAAAATATGGAGTTAAAAATCAAGTCATTAGGATTAAAATATTCAAAATGCAAGATATAAAAATTAAATAAATTAAAAATATAAAGTCATTATAATTGCATTTTCTTTACCATCATAGTATTTTTTTCTAACACCGACATTCTTAAAACCAAATTTTTCATATAAATGTATAGCTATTTTATTATTTTCATTGACTTCTAGGGTAATTAAAGAGCAGTTCTTTTTAGAAAATTCGATTAATTCACGAAGTAGGGAAGAAGCAACACCTTTATTTCTATAATCTTTTCTTGTTACTATATTCATAATATTTGCTTCATCTAGAATTCTCTTTATACCTGCAAAACCTACAATCTCATCAGAAACACTAGAAGATTTTGCTACAAAATAACTAGAATTAGTATTTACAATTTCTTCTTTTAATATTTCATAATTCCAAAAATTATCAAAATCTTTTTGCAAATTATCTTTAATAGATTCTAAATCACTAATTTTCATTTGTGAAATCTCTATGTTCAGCATAGTTAATTTTTAACCCCCGTCCCAAATTGTCCCATTTGTCTCAATTGGGGACAGTCCCCAATTGCTACTTTTCTCCTTCTAAAGCACGTTCCGCTTGAGATTTTCTTAAATATAAAGGAGTAACTGAATTTGAATCTCCATATAAACCTTGTTTATATTTGTAATAAGCACATTTTCCAATGCTTATACTGTTTTCGCTGTTAAGAGCTTCCATAACAAAGATTGATTTTGGTAATTTTTCTAAAATATTATATTTATATGATACAGAACCATCACCAACAAAAATAATAGGTCTTGAAGAATATTTTTTATCTAAATATTCTATCATTTGATTAATATTAAAAGCTTTAACATTTTCAATAGGTCTATAATGATTTTCATTTTCTTTAGTAGATGTTTTATCATCAAATTTTTTATCATCAAATTTTTCATCGTTAAATTTTTCAAATAGTCCGAAATAAACATTATCGTTTTTTGCATCTATTAATGAGCATACAAGGTCAGTTTCATCTTTAAAATAAGATTTATTAACATTATGTGCTAGACCTTCTAATGAGCTTACAGAAACAACAGGTTTATTTGTAACATCAGCAAAGGCTTTTACTGTAGAAACTGCAATACGGACTCCTGTAAATGAACCAGGACCAATAGAACAAGCAAATAAATCAATGTCATTAATTGTGATATTTTGACTTTTTAATATTGTATCTATAAGAGGCATTAGCTTTTGAGAATGTGTTTTTGTGTCTGTAATATGGTTCTCTATTATTACCTTTAAGTCATCTAATAAAGCAACTGAACATACATTTGATGATGTAGTAATGGCTAAAATTTTCAATCTACGTTCCTCCTAAATAATCATCATTTTACAAACATATTCTATATTAAGAAGTTGAATTTGTAAATAATTTGACGAAAAAAAGTTGTAGAAAAAATTACGGTATGATATAATGACGAAAATTGAAAAATATAGTATTTTTTTGATAATTATAAAGTTGAATCTAAAAATCTAAAGATGAAGAAAATAAATGTTTTAAAGTAAAAGGAGGAAATGTAGTAATGAAAGTTAGAGTATTAGCATCAACAAAATTAGGTTATGAATTACCAATAGAAGAAGCTATTAAATTTTCTGGAACAGAGGCAGGAGTTTGTTATATGCCAGATGATATTGACGCACTTCTTAATGAAGATGAACAAAAAACAAATAAAAGGGCATCAATGACAATGAGTTCTGGACATCATAGCGTATTCGGACATAGCAAATATAATTTCGCTTTTGAAGAAATTCCTAAAATATTAGCAATGATTCTTAACAATGAAAAAGTATATGATACTTCAGAAAAGTCAGCGAGATATACAAAAATGAAACCTTCAAAGGAAGAAGAAGCATTATATGAGAAGTGGATTGAGTTATATAGTAAAGAGATAGATAAAATATATCCACCAATAAATACTGAAGGCAAAACTGAAGAAGAAATAGAAAAAGCTCAAAAATCTAGAAGTACAGCTATAAGAAAAAAAGCCCAAGAAAATGCAAGATATCTAATAAGCGTATTTACACCAGCTACTACAATGGGCCATACTATTGATTTAAGGCAATTTAGCTATATATTGCATTGGATAGATGATTTTGTGAAAAATGCAGAAAATACAAAGTTTAATGAACAGTTAAAACCAATACTATCTGAATTTGTAAATATGTGTGAAAAATATAAAATAGATGGAATTAATACTGATGTAAAACATAGAAAACTTTCATTATTTACCGATATAGAAAGAGAAGACGAATGGGGAGAAAATTATTGTACTACATACATTGGAACGTTTGCAGAACTTGCACAGGCTCAAAGGCATAGGACTATTTCTTATGAAATGAGTTTATTACCAGAACCACAATTTTTTGTTCCACCAATTATAAAAGGTACAGAACTTGAAAATGAATGGCTAAAAGATATTTCTTCATTAGCAGATAGATTCCCACAGGGTATGTTAATAAAAATAAATGAAAGAGGAACAGTGGAAAATTTTGTACTTAAGGGTTATGAACGTTTATGTGGAGAGGCACAATTAGAAATTGCACATCAAACAGATGAAACAATGAAAAAATATTTACAGAATACAAAAGACGTTAAACCTAGAGTATATGATTATTTAAAACAATATTCAAATGGTGCAAGATGCACATTTCCAGGGTTTAAATGTGTAAAACCATGTATATGGGGCGCAAAAGGTGCTTTAAATAGAGTATTTTAATTCAAAGTTAGAATAATTTTATTTTTTATTATAGGTGCATAAAGTTATTTACATATGCTATTATATTCTAAATTGTATATATCTGTTGAGTTTTTGTTATGTATTAAGTTTTTATGCTATTAATATAAATAGTTTATACAAAAATAAGGCAACATTATACCTAAAGTTATTAATAGAACTACTTTATTTTATATAAATTGATTTTTATATAAGTTTGGTCTATATAAGTTTTTTATATAAATTTGGTTTTATATAGGTACTTTAGTTAAAATGTTAGCCTTATTTTTATGATAAATTATTGCTGTGCCATGTATTTTTGTTTTGCAGTATCAACTTTATTTTGTTCAGCGTTGTCTGTTTTGTACCAGCCTTTTTCTGCCATCATGTTATAAAGTTTGTTTTGGATGTTTAAAGATTCATTTAAAGCATCTTTAAAAGCAGTATGAACATCTTGTGATGTAGACTCTAATGCACCATGAAGATATAAATCGCAAACACCTTTAATTGTTAATAATTCACTTTCCATTAAATCTTTGTCTTCCATAAGCCCCTCCTTATAATAAATTTAAAAATTTGTTATACAACCCTGCATGTTTCTGTTCTAATTCACTTAAATAATTAGAAAGATTAGGGTCTGTTAATTTTGCAGATGCATTTTGACTACATGTTTTCATAAAATTTTCATGTCCTAAAGCATCTTCAATGTACAATAGTTCTTTGCTTGTCATATATATCACCACCTACAAATATAATTGCCAAATTTGATAAATATATACATGCATTTAGCATATAATGGTAATAGAGTATTAAATATCAAATTATATTAAAGTAAAGCACTGTAAAATTTTGTGCATAGAGAAAGGAATGTGTTTATATGGATGGTAATTATGAAACGGTTATAAATACACCAATGGGAAATTTAAATACCAAAATACAATTAAGAACAAATGGTGATGAACTAAATGGAACTGTTAATATAATGGGAATGACAAATAATATAACAGGAGGAAAGGTAAATGGTAATAAGTGTTATTTTAAAGGAAGATTAAACAATAATGTTCTAAATTTGCAATATGAAATTGCGGGAGAATTAATAGGCAATATATTAAATATATGTGCTCGAACTAATATGGGGGAGTTTAAATTACAAGCAAGAAAAGTGAACTGTTAGTTAGATAAATTTGATTTAGCAAAATTGAAATTTTATTTAATTATGATAGATAAAAGGAATTTTAGTTTGAAAAATAGAAGAACATACTAGAAAAGATTTTTCTAGTATGTGTTATCAAAGAATTAATTTTATTTGTGAAATAAAAAGATGTTGAAAAATAAAAAAACAAAAAAATAGTAAAAAATATAGAATTCATGAAAAAAGTATGCTATTATATATAGTGTACTTTTTAATTTTAAATATTGGGGTATCGCCAAGCGGTAAGGCATCGGACTCTGACTCCGACATTTCCTAGGTTCGAATCCTAGTACCCCAGCCAAAAAGCAGGGTTTTGAAAGGTATTTCAAAAAGTATGAAATATATTCAAAACCCTGCTATTATTAGGTTGTAGGCTTTCAAACTTTTTTTGACCGATGTTCAAATATAATTGAAAACTTTTCGCACGGCTGTAAAATTTTACGTTAGATGGCGATAGAAAAGCAATTAGTTAGAAATATAAAACTAATGCTTTTTTTTTGCTTATATTACTTTTGTATCATCAATTAAGGGTCTTTTCTTTTTTATGTGCCATATTTAACAAGTATAAGAATAAATTATAAAAAATAGAAACATAATTAGAATAATAGAAAATATTGCATGATATAAATTAGCATTTTATATCTATAAATACTTATAAAAAGAAAGGATGAATATTGTATGAAAGACTATTTAGGAATAGAAGACGTTAAGGCTATGGAGGTATTTGATTCAAGAGGAAATCCTACGGTTCAAGTAGAGGTAGTAACAGAAGGAGGATTTTCAGGTGTAGCAATAGTTCCATCAGGAGCATCAACAGGAAGTTTCGAAGCTATGGAATTAAGAGATGGTGATGAAAGATTAAATGGAAAAGGAGTTCAAGTTGCAGTAAATAATGTAAATAAAAAAATAGCAAAGGCACTAAAAAAAATGAATGTGTATGAGCAAAGTAGAATAGACAGAATTTTAATAGATTTAGATGGAACGGAGAATAAAGAAAAATTAGGAGCAAATGCAATACTTGGAGCATCAATAGCTGTTGCAAAAGCAGCAGCAAATTCTTTAGGAATGAGCTTGTATAAATATTTAGGTGGAACAAATGCTAAAATATTACCTACCCCAATGATGAATATATTAAATGGGGGAAAACATTCAGATAATAACATAAGCATTCAAGAATTTATGATTATGCCTGTTAGTGGCAAAACTTTTAGAGAAAAGTTAGAAATGGGAGTAGAAGTTTATCATACTCTAAAGAAGATTTTAAAAGAAAAAGGATATAGTACAGCGGTTGGAGATGAAGGGGGTTTTGCACCAAACTTAGAAGGAGAAGAACAAGCGATAGAATTGTTAGTGGAAGCAATAGAAAAGTCAGGTTTTATTCCTAAAGATGACATTGCTATAAGTTTAGATATAGCAAGTACAGAAATGTATGATGAAGCAAAAAAAATAGGAAAAGATGGATATTACTTTTGGAAAAAAGATATCTTTAAAACAAAGGAAGAAATGATAGATTATATAGTAAATTTGACAGAAAAATATCCAATAATTTCAATAGAAGATGCTTTAGCAGAAGAAGATTGGGAATCATGGAAAATATTAACAGAAAGAATAGGAAACAAAATTCAATTAGTTGGTGATGATTTATTTGTTACAAATACAAATAGATTACAAAAAGGAATAAATAATAAAGTAGCAAATAGTATATTAATAAAACCAAATCAAATTGGAACAATAACGGAAACATTAGATACGATAGAGTTAGCAAAGAAAAATGGTTATACAACAGTAATATCTCATAGGTCAGGAGAGACTGAAGATACAACAATAGCCGATGTTGCAGTAGCTGTAAATAGTGGTCAAATAAAGACAGGTGCTCCGTGTAGAACAGATAGAGTGGCTAAATATAACAGATTGCTAAATATTGAAGCAGAGCTAAACTATTAGGGACGGGGTTAAATAGTTTAGTACAACTATTAATTTATAAAGAGTTAAACTATTAGGGACGGAGTTAAATAGTTTAACAACTTAATTGTTATATAGCAAAACATTAATATTATATATTTTGAAGTGATTCGTGGGGACCGTTTTAGAAAATGTTACGAACATGTGTGAGTTACATTTTCTTAAATGGGGCAACGCAAAAATATATAATATTAAGGTTTTGCAAGTAATATGATTTAAATTTTGTTAAACTATTTAACTCCGTCCCTAATAGTTTAATTAAAAAATAAGTGCTAAACTATTTAACCCCGTCCCTAATAGTTTAGCAAAATAATAAAATTGTGTTGAATATTGTATAATTTTGTAATATACTAAATAAAGAATTTGCGATACAATTAGTTTATCAAACTGTGAAAGGAATGTTAAAATAATGACAGAAAAGATATTGGATCAAATAAATGAGCCAAAAGATTTAAAAAAATTAGATTATACACAGAAGAATAAACTAGCAGAAGAAATACGAGAAGAAATAATAAACACTGTGTCAAAAACGGGAGGGCATCTGGCTTCTAATTTAGGAGTTGTAGAACTTACCATAGCATTACACAGTGTATTTAATATGCCAGAAGATAAAATTATATGGGATGTAGGGCATCAGACATATGTTCATAAGATTTTGACTGGAAGGAAAGATAAACTAGGAACTTTAAGGCAGTTAGATGGAATGGCAGGATTTCCAAAGTCAAAAGAATCTGAATATGATAGTTTTAATACAGGTCATAGCAGTACATCTATTTCAGTTGCTTTAGGAATGGCAAGAGCAAGAGATTTAAAAAAAGAAGAAAACAACATTGTCGCTGTAATTGGAGATGGTGCATTAACTGGAGGTATGGCATTAGAAGCATTAAATGATGCAGGTAATAGTGAAACGAGGTTAATAATTGTTTTAAATGACAATGAAATGAGTATTTCTAAAAATGTTGGTGGTATTTCTACTTTTTTAACAAGAATAAGAACAAGGAAGTTTTATAAAAAATCTAATAACTTTGTAAGAAAAATTTTAGAAAAAATCCCTAAGTTCGGTCCATTTGTTATAAGATTTGCAAGGAAAATAAAATATAGTTTAAAGCAACTTATGATTCCTAATATGTTTTTCGAAGATATAGGATTAAAATATTTAGGTCCAGTAGATGGTCATGATATAGAAAGAGTAGAATGGATTTTAAACTTAGCAAAAAAAGAAATTGGACCAGTCTTAGTACATATTATAACTAAAAAAGGAAAAGGATATAAACCAGCAGAAGATAATCCAGACAAATTTCATAGTACTTCTAGTTTTGATATAAAAACAGGAAAAAGTAAAAATGAAAAGAAAAAGGATTATTCAGAAGTATTTGGAAATAAATTAGTAAAGCTTGCTAAGAAAAATAAAGATATTGTTGCTATAACAGCTGCTATGACTGATGGAACAGGTCTTTCAAAGTTCAAAAATGAATTTCCAAATAGATTTTTTGATGTTGGAATAGCAGAACAACATGCAATAACAATGGCAGCAGGGCTTGCAAAAGCTGGATTAAAGCCTGTAGTATCAATATATTCATCATTTTATCAAAGGGGTTATGATCAAATAATACATGATGTATGTATTCAAAATTTGCCAGTGGTTCTTTGTGTAGATAGAGCAGGTATAGTAGGAAATGATGGAGAAACACATCAGGGAATTTATGATTTATCATTTTTTAATATAGTTCCAAATTTAACTATTATGGCACCAAAGGATTTTGAAGAATTAGAACAAATGCTTGAATTTGCATTAAGTTTAAATTCACCTGTAGTTATTAGATATCCAAGAGGTGGAGAAGAGGCACAAAAGTTTGAAAAGCACGATAGAGTAGAATTGGGAAAGTCAGAAATTTTAGATAAAATAAAAAATAAAGAGCATATCAAAAGTACTAAAGCAACTATATTAGCAATAGGAAAAATGGTAGCAAGGGGAAAAGAAGTTGCAGAACAGTTAAAAGAAAAAAATATAGAAGCAGAACTTATAAATGTTAGATTTTTAAAGCCAATAGATGAAGAAACAATAAAAAAATCAATAGAAAAGACAAAAAGGGTAATAACTATAGAGGATAATATAATAAAAGGTGGATTAGGAGATGAGGTAAAGAATATTATATGTAAAAATGAAATAAAGGATGTAAAAATAAAATGTTTTGGTTATCCAGATGAATTTATAAAGCATGGAAGTATGCAGGAGTTAGAGAAAATTTACGGATTAGATAAAGAAAGTATATTACAAGATAAAATATGGGAATAACTCTATGCAATATAATGAAATTAATGCAATATGCTATAAGAGAAGGCGAATTTTGGACTGAAAAAACATAAATAGTAATTAAAAATTTAAAAAAGTATAATCAATAATAAAGTAATGAAAAATTGAAAAATCAAAATAAAGTAATATATTAGAGAAATTTTATATTAAAAGAAGATGATAATAAGAGGTAAATTATGGATTGGAAAAAAGATGACAATCAATTCTTAATGTCAAAAATAATAGATAAATTTAATCTTTGTGAAACTAGAAATAAAGTAGAAAATACAGATTTTTTAGATGAAAATCAAAAGCAATTAGTATACAATTTTTTACAATCTCAAAAATATAGGCACTATTTGTTTTATGGAGGTATAGAAAATGCTGAACGAAATGTGCTTATAGTTTTTCCAGATAAATTGGAACGAGTTATTGAAAATGATGAGTTTGATTTTAATAATATTCTGGATGCTATAAGAATACAACTTCCAAATGAGTTGTATGGTAAATATGTTCATAGAAATTATTTAGGTGCACTAATGAAATTGGGAATAAAAAGAGAGAAAATAGGAGATATAGTTGTTAAAGAAGATGGGGCAGATATAATATTAAGTAAAGATATTACAAAGTTTGTATTAATTAATTTAGGTGAATTAATAAGATTCAAGAAAGCACAAATTACTCAAATAAAGTTACAAGAAATAAGAATTAATGTAGTAGTTAAAGAAGTATTTCAAATTACAATTCCATCTATGAGACTAGATAATATTGTTTCGGAATTAATTAATTCTTCTAGAAGCAAAGCTGTTGAATTAATTTTAAATGAAAAGGTTTTTATAAATTATGAAGCAATAACAAAAACTTCAAAGGAAGTAAAAGAAAATGATAAAATTACAATTAGAGGAAAAGGAAAATTTGAAATATTAGAAATAATGGGAAGTACAAGAAAGAACAAAATAATTTTAAAGGTATCACAAATTGGTGGAAAACAGTAAAAATTTAAATGATTGATTTTAGGTTATAAAAAAATAAGCAAGATGTGAATAACAAAAGAAAATAAAGGGGGTATTTAAGATTGAAAACTAAGTATATTTTTGTAACAGGAGGGGTTGTATCAGGATTAGGAAAAGGCATAACTGCGGCATCGTTAGGAAGGTTATTAAAAAATAGGGGATATAAGGTAGTAAATCAAAAATTTGATCCATACTTAAATGTAGATCCTGGAACAATGAGTCCATACGAACATGGAGAGGTTTTTGTTACAGATGATGGCGCTGAAACAGATTTGGATTTGGGACATTATGAAAGATTTACTGATGAAAATTTAACAAAAAATTCAAGTATAACTATGGGAAAAATTTATCAAAATGTATTAGAGAGAGAAAGAAGAGGAGATTATTTAGGTAAAACGGTTCAAGTAATTCCACATGTTACAAATGCTATAAAAGAGAAAATATATGCTTTTGAAAAAACAGATGTAGATATTGTAATAACTGAGATTGGTGGAACTGTAGGAGATATTGAAGGATTATCTATTATAGAGGCAATAAGACAAGTTGGAATAGAAAAGGATGTAGAAGATGTAATATATGTTCATGTAACTTTATTACCATATATAAGTGGTTCAAATGAATTAAAATCAAAGCCAACTCAGCATTCTGTAAAAGAATTGCAATCTTTTGGAATAAAGCCAGATATATTAGTTTGTAGAACAGAAGTTGATATACCAGATAATTTAAGAGAAAAAATAGCATTATTCTGCAATGTTAGGAAAGAAAGCGTTATAGCAAACAAAACGGCATCTTGTTTATATGAGGTACCAATATTATTAGAGCAAGAAGGGTTAGCAAAAGAAGTTTGTAAACATCTATGCTTAGAAAAATGTGAGCCACATAATGAAAAGTGGGAAGAAATGTTAAGTAAAATAAAAAATGCTTCTAATAACAAGATAAAGGTTGCGATAGTAGGAAAATATGTAAAGCTGGAAGATTCATATTTGTCTGTTGCAGAAAGTTTAAAACATGCTGGTTTCGAAAATGGAGTTAATGTAAAGGTAGATTTTATAGATGCTGAATTAATAACTTCTAAAAATGCAAAGGATAAGCTAAAAGATTATTCAGCTATAGTAGTTCCTGGAGGTTTTGGCAATAGAGGAATAGAAGGAAAAATTCAAACTATAAAATATGCAAGGGAAAATAAAGTCCCATTTTTAGGAATATGTTTAGGAATGCAAATGGTAGTTGTTGAATTTGCAAGAGATGTATTGAAATTAAAAAATGCAAATTCTGAAGAATTTGACGAATTATGTGAAGACCCAGTTATACATATAATGTATAGTCAAAAAGATGTGACTAAAAAAGGTGGTACTATGAGGCTTGGAAGCTATCCTTGTGTAATAAAAAAAGGAACTCTTGCAGAAAAAGTATATAATCAAATTGAAATAAATGAAAGACATCGCCATAGATTTGAATATAATAATGATTATAAAGAGAGATTAGAAGAAGCGGGATTAAAATGTTCAGGTGTATCTCCTGATGGCACTTTAGTAGAAATGGTAGAGCTAGAGCAGGACAAGCACCCATTCTTTATTGCAAGTCAATTTCACCCAGAATTTAAATCAAGACCAGATAGACCAGCGCCTCTTTTTGTAGGGTTAATAAAAGCTTGCTTGAAATAAAAAAGTTGAGTAAATATCCAACGTTTTTCAAAATGAATAAAAAACACCAAATTTGGAAATTATATTTTCAAGAAGAGGTGTTTTTATTTATATGAGAAAAAAAATAAAACAGAATTTTAAGAAAAATTTGAGATGTATAATAATATTAATTATGTTATTTGTAATGTTTATATCTTATAATGTATTTTTTAGAAATGACGAGATATATGCTCTTTCTAAATATGGTTCAAGAGGGTCAGAAGTAACACAAATACAAACAAAACTTAAAAGATGGGGGTATTATTCTGGAAGTATAGATGGAATATATGGAAGTAAAACACTAGAAGCTGTAAAATATTTTCAAAGAAAAAATGGTCTCACAGCAGACGGAATAGCTGGAACAAAAACGCTACAAGCAATGGGTATATATACATCATCTAATACAAGTTCTTCATCAAGTACAAACTCAAGTAATTTAAATTTGTTAGCAAGATTAGTGTATGGAGAATCAAGAGGAGAACCATACTCAGGTCAAGTTGCAGTAGCAGCGGTTGTATTAAATAGAGTGAAAAGTTCAAATTTTCCTAATACAATTTCAGGTGTAATATATCAATCAGGTGCTTTTGATGCTGTATCAGATGGACAAATAAATTTGTCACCAAATAGTACAGCTATAAAAGCAGCTCAGGATGCTATAAATGGTTGGGATCCATCTTATGGAGCAATTTATTACTTTAATCCAGCAACAGCCACCAACAAATGGATTTGGTCAAGACCTGCAACTGTAACAATAGGCAGACATAGATTTTGCAAGTAAACTATTAGGGACGGGGTTAAATAGTTTAGCACAATTAGTAATTTATAAAGAGTTAAACTATTAGGGACGGAGTTAAATAGTTTAACAAAATTTAAACTATATTACATGCAAAACATTAATATTATATATTTTTGCGTTGACCCATTTAAGAAAATGTAACTCACATATGTTCGTAACATTTTCTAAAACGGTCCCCACGAATCACTTAAAAATATATAATATTAATGTTTTGCTATGTAACAATTAAGTTGTTAAACTATTTAACTCCGTCCCTAATAGTTTAATTAAAAAATAAGTGCTAAACTATTTAACCCCGTCCCTAATAGTTTAGTTGACAAAGCAGTACATAAATGATAAAATGAAACGGAATTTAAGAATAGTTGGAGGGCTAAATGATATTTTACCCAAAATTATATATAGAAAATGTTCAAAAAATAAAAATAGATTATTTAAAACAAAATAAAATTAAAGCATTAATACTGGATGTAGACAATACGTTGGTAGACTTTTATAAAAAAATGCCAGAAGGTACAAAACAGTGGTGTGAAAGTTTGAAAAAACAAGGAATAAAGTTTTGTATATTGTCTAATAGCAATAATATAGAAAAAGTAGAAAAAGTCGCAGGAGAATTGCAAATACACTATATATATTTAGCAATGAAGCCACTAAAAAGAGGGTTTAAAAAGGCTATAGATTATTTAAAAGAAAAACCAGAAAATATTGCAGCAGTAGGAGACCAAATCTTTACTGATGTAATAGGGGCAAATAGATGTAAAATTATGTCAATATTAGTAAAGCCATTAGAAGAAAAAGATATATTAATAACAAGAATAAAGAGACCTTTAGAAAATTTTGTTATAAAAAGGTATTTGAAAAGTGTGAAAGATAACTAAAGAAAAGGAAGGAAAAAGATGTATATAAATGAAATAAATATATTATACTATGTTCTTTTTGGTATAATAGGATTGTTTGTAGGACAATTTATAGATTGGTGTGATATACGTTTAGCGGAATATAAAAAAGTATTTTCAAAAGAATTTTTTACAGAATATAGGAAAATATTTAAGCCAAAATACATATTAATGTTTTCGACTGCTATAATATACATAGTTCTGTTATATTTATTTGGTAATAAAGAAGGAATTCTATATAAAATTGAATTTATAAAATATTTATTATTAACTCCTATGCTTATTTGTGCATTAGTAGTAGATTTAAAATATCAAATTATACCGAATAGGCTAAATTTAACTTTACTTGAAGTAGGATTAGCTACTACATTTATACAGGGAATTTTGGATATAAATATAGCAATAAATATGCTACTAGGAGCTATTATTGGTGCTGGAGTTTTTTTGGCAATTACTGCAATAGGAGGTTTAATTGCTGGAAAGGAAGCAATGGGCTTTGGTGATATTAAACTAATGGGGGCATTAGGATTATTTTTCGGATGGTTGAATATATTAGTAATTTCATTAATAGCTTTCTTATTAGGAGCAATAATAAGTATAATTTTATTAATATCAAGAAAAAAGAAAAAGGATGAATATATTGCCTTTGGACCGTTTATAGTAATTGCAACGTTTATAGTAATAATAGTACCTAATGAATTATTAATAAGTCTTTTATTGAAAATATTTACACTTGGAATGATAAATGCATAGTAGAAACATGAAAATATACACGTAGATATAATGAAAAGATGAAAGAAGGTGTTGTAATGAATCCAAACATAAAGTGGTTAAGAGAAAAGATGAAATTATTAGATATGCAAGGAGCAATAATTTCAAATCCAGTAAATATAAGATATTTAACAGGAATAGTTGCAGAGGGAATATTGTTAATAACTAGAAAGGAAAATATATATTTAACGGATGGGCGTTATACAGAAGCTGTAAATAGTGTGCTAACAGTAGATGATGAAATTATAGTACATGAATTTAAAGATTTTTCAAATGATGAATATGAAAATTTCTTTCTTTTTTGTGAAAACGTAGGATTTGAAGGCGATTATGTGACATATAATGGTTATAGAAACTTTATGCAAAGATATAAAATAAATAATCTTCAAGAGATGGAAAAAGTAATAGAAAAGCAAAGAATGATAAAAGATTCTGAAGAAATAGAAAAAATAACAAAGGCTTGTGAAATTACAGACGAATGTTTTAAACATTTATTAGATTTTATAAAAATTGGAAAAACAGAAAAAGAAATTGCTATAGAAATAGAAACATATTTTAAAACTCATGGAGCAGATGGAGTATCATTTGATCCTATAGTAGCTTCAGGTAAAAATTCATCAAAACCGCATGCAGTACCTACAGATAAAAGGATAGATTTAGGAGATGTAATAACAATAGATATGGGGTGCAAATATGAAGGTTATTGTTCAGATATGACAAGAACAATATTTGCAGGTTATATTCCAGAAGAAACCAAAAAAATCTATGATTTAGTATTAGATAATCAATTAAAAGTACAAGAAGAATTAAAAGAAGGAGCAAATGTTAAGACACTTACTAAAATGGTGGAAAGTTCATTTGAAGAAAACAATTATTCTTTAGTACATAGTTTAGGACATGGAGTAGGATTAGATATACATGAATATCCTTATTTAGCAAATAAAAATGATTTTTTATTAAAAGATAAAATGGTGGTAACAAATGAACCAGGAATATATATACCAGAAAACTTTGGAGTTAGAATAGAAGATACTGTTTTAATTACAAAAAATGGTTGTATAAATTTAACCAAATCAGACAAAAATTATATTATAGTAGATAAACAGCTAAACTAATAGGGACGGGGTTAAATAGTTTAGCACTTATTTTTAAGTTAAACTAATAGGGACGGAGTTAAATAGTTTAACAACTTAATTGTCATATAGCAAAACATTAATATTATATATTTTTAAGTAGTTCGTGAGGACCGTTTTAGAAAATGTTACAGACATGTGTGAGTTACATTTTCTTAAATGGGGCAACGCAAAAATATATAATATTCATGTTTTGCAAATAGTATAAATAAAATTTTGTTAAACTATTTAACTCCGTCCCTATTAGTTTAATTGTTACTTTATAAATTACGAATCGTGCTAAACTATTTAACCCCGTCCCTATTAGTTTAAGTTATACTATTGATTTTTAACTATAAATGTGGTATTATGTATAAGATTAAATAAGATATGAAATAAAGAAAGGGGAATTAAATTATGGCAGAAGTATATATGGCAGGAGATTTTAGAAATGGAACAACATTTGAAATGGAAGGAAATGTATACAAAGTAGTAGAATTTCAACATGTAAAACCAGGAAAAGGAGCAGCTTTCGTAAGAACAAAATTAAAAAATGTAATAACAGGAGCAGTGTTAGAAAAAACATTTAATCCTTCAGAAAAATATCCAGGAGCAGAAATAGAAAAAAGAGAAATGCAATATTTATATAAAGATGGAGACTTATATTACTTTATGGATAACGAAACATATGAGCAAATTCCATTAAATGAAGATCAAATAGGAGATGCTTTAAAATATATAAAGGAAAATATGAGTGTTAAAATATTATCATATAAAGGAAAGGTTTTCTCAGTAGAACCACCAATGTTTGTTGAATTAGAAGTTACATATACAGAGCCAGGTTTTAGTGGAAATACATCAACAACAGCAGGAAAACCTGCAACATTAGAAAATGGTTATGAAATATCAGTTCCATTATTTATAAACATAGGAGATGTTATTAGAATAGATACAAGAACAGGCGAATATATGGAAAGAATATAAATTTAGAAAAGAGGATTTATAATATATGTCAGGCATAAGTGAAAATTATAATAGGATATTATCTGAAATAGAACAAAAAATATCTAATCCAGATGAAAAAGAATTTGTAAAAAATAAAGTAGCAGAGTTAATGTTAATATTTATGGATACTATTGATAAGATATCTGATGTTGTAGAAACAGAAATAGGTGATATACAAGAAAGACAAAAAGAGTTAAAATTAAATATGGAGAGTATATCTAAAAAAGTAAATAGAATTGAAGATGATATTTATGAAGATGATGAAGATTTTGATTTAGAGATAGTTTGTCCATATTGCAATCACGAGTTTGTGGCAGATTTAGATGAAGAAAATAATATAAAAGATGAAGTAGAATGTCCAGAATGTCATAATATTATAGAGTTAGATTGGAACGAAGAAGATGAGGATGGTTGCTCAGGTTTTTGTGGTGGATGCCATGGATGTAATGATGACCATTATGACGAAGAATTAGATGACGAAGATGATTTTGAAAATGATTCTGACGAAGATGACACGGATGACGAAGATATGTAATATAAAAATGTAACTTAAAATTAGTAATTGATGTAGGCAAAATAAAAATTGTCTACATTATTTTTGTGCGACGGGCATGTCGTTTAGTTAATCGGTGAAAGTCCGAAGTGGAGGTATACATCGCCAACCACATA
>CANQSP010000002.1 GCA_947626555.1 uncultured Clostridia bacterium
CGTAGGAGTCTGGGCCGTATCTCAGTCCCAATGTGGCCGTTCAACCTCTCAGTCCGGCTACTGATCGTCGACTTGGTAGGCCATTGCCCCACCAACTATCTAATCAGACGCGAGCCCATCTGTTAGCGGATTACTCCTTTCCCACTAGAACCATGTGGTTCTTATGGCATATGCGGTATTAGCAATGATTTCTCACTGTTATTCCCCTCTAACAGGCAGGTTGCTCACGCGTTACTCACCAGTCCGCCACTAAAGCCATTGTTGTAAGTCAATTTCCACTTTCTTCGAACAAGTTCTCTGTCCGCGTCCACATCATTACAACGACTTCCGTTCGACTTGCATGTCTTATGTGCGCCGCCAGCGTTTATCCTGAGCCAGGATCAAACTCTCTTGTTATTGTATCTATATTTTCAGTTTCTTCTGTATAATATATTGTTGCTCTTCTAAGAAGTTCACAATTTATTACACAATACAAACTTACATATAAATCATTTTTGAGTTTTAGCTCTTAAATAAATTTTGGTTTTGTTTTGGTAGTACTAATTACTACCGTTTGGTTTATCTTCAAAGGTTTGTTTATTGTTTATTTTTCAATGTACTTTGCAAATTGAATTAAATAATATTTTATTATTATTTTCAACAGGCAATACATATTGTAGCATAATTACTCATTCAATGTCAACACATTTTTTTATTTTTTTTTATTTTTATTTTTTTATCTTTATTTTTCGTTGAAATTTCAACAAAAAGAAGTTTCATTTTTTTTGAAACTTCATAAAATTTTATTTATTTTTACTACGCAAATATACTTTTTAGGACAAATTAATAATATTTTTCACTATAATCCTAATTCATTTAATGTTCCGCATATAAACTCCACCTGGCAAAGTATTCCTTTTACTATTAGATTGTTCATTAATTCTTTCTTCATTTGTACTATAAGCTGAATCCATTTCATTTGTTTTTCCTGCACTATCTACATTTAGCATATTAATTACGAATAATATAATTACTACTATTACTATCATAAATATTAAAATTAATGCTACTAATGGTATACCTCTTTTTTCTTTTTTCATTTGTGTTCCTCCTATTTTTTGAAAATTTTCTAAAATAAAATTTATTAATATACTATACTATTATTTTTATTCTTTCAATATTTTTTTACAATTATTTATATATATTTTTTAACTATAAAATGGCAAGTAATCATCTCAAAAATAAAATACCTATAATTTTCTTAGATGATAGACATTCCATTTTGTAATTTTTCAAAACCTAATTCTTTCAAAATTGTTGCTGAAATATCTGCATAAGTATCTCTTATTCCTATATTTCTTCCTTCTTTCATATTCTTGCTATACATTAAAATAGGAATATATTCTCTTGAATGATCTGTACTAGGAGTAGATGGATCGTTTCCATGATCTGCAGTTATAATTAATAAATCATTATCTTTCAAACTATTCATTATTTCAGGCAATTTGCTATCAAAAAATTCTAATGCTTGTTTATATCCCTCTATATTATTCCTATGCCCATAAAGCATATCAAAATCTACTAGATTCGTAAAAATAAGACCAGAAGTATTCCTTTTCAATTCCTCTAAAGTTTTTTCTATTCCGTCTTCATTTCCTTTAGTATGAATTGCCTTTGTAATTCCTCTACCCGAAAACAAATCTTCTATTTTTCCTATAGCAATTACATCTTTTCCGTTCTCGCTTAATACATCTAACATTGTTCTTCCAAATTTGGTAGATTCAAAGTCTTTTCTATTATATGTTCTTGTAAAATTATCACTATTAGTTCCTATAAAAGGTCTTGCTATAACAGTTCCTATATTATATTCTGGTTTGTCTAATATATTTCTTGCAATTTTGCATATTTCATACAATTTAGGTACAGGAATAACTTTTTCATGCGCAGCAATTTGAAACACACTATCGGCAGAAGTATATATTATTGGATAACCTGTTTTTATATGCTCCTCCCCAAACCTTTTTAATATTTCTGTTCCTGAACCCACTTCGTTACACAAAATTCCATTTAATCCTGTTTTATTTAAAAATTCTTCTATAAGCTCTTTAGGAAATGCATTTGGATAAGTTGTAAAAGCTGGATGTTGAATATAACCTGCTATTTCCCAATGTCCCACTGGACTATTTTTTCCATCAGACTGCTCAATGGCTTTTCCATACATTCCTATTGGATGTTCTTCTTTTTCTTCTATGCCAATTCCCTCTATATTATATAACCCTAATTTTTTCATGTTTGGAAGTTTTAAATTTGAATTATTATATATTCCCCTTAAAGTATTACTTCCCTCGTCTTTATATTTGTTTGCATCTGGAAGTTCACCTACTCCAAATCCATCAAGCACAATTATAATCGCTCTATTAATCATAAAAACCTCTTTTCTATAATTATTCAAAATTATTTTTTTATCTGTAATGAATATTCATACATTTTTATTGTTTGAATTTTATTTTCAAATTCATTAATTATTATATTTAACTTAAAATCTCTTCTTGCTATTAATTTTGTATCAAATTTATCAAAATTCAACAGTACATCTTTTGATATATCCATACCTAACGGAAGTGTTTTATTGTTATTATCAAAAAAGATTATATTACTATAATATATTATTGGCATTTGTTCCTTTATATTATATTTGTATAAAATAATTTCATCTTGTTTAATTTTATTTATGGCATCTTCTGGATTAATACTGCATATTTCAAATCCCTTATTTTCTGTCTCACTTGTTTTGCTATTATATACTGGCATATCATAATTTGATACAACTTTTCCATAAACTTCTTTTAATAATGTAAGATAATTTTTTATAGTTTCTTTATATTCCTCTATATCAGTTTCTAAATTTACATTTAATATTTTATATTTTTCTTTTTCAATTTCTCTATGTTTTTTATTATTTAGAAGTTTTATTTTTGTGTTATCTTCAATTACATTTCCAAATATGTCAAAATCTTTTGCTTTAATATTTTCAATATCTTCTTCATATTCTTTTTTTAATTTTTTAAGATTCTTTTCCAGTATTGTAATATCTCTTTTTAAAATTTTATCTGTATTCAATATTTTAAAAGCTTCTTCATCACTTTTTATTGCAAAAATTGCATCACATTCACTTTTAGAAAATATTTCTCTTTGCTTACTGTCTACTTTCTGCCCCAATTCCTCTATATCATTTTCATAGTCAAAAGCTTTCCTTAATTTATCATTATGAACGTTTTCATCATTATTTTCACTTTCTACAAGTAGTGCAACTTCATCTTTGTTCGCATATTTCCAAAAATCAAAAATACTTTTTTTATGACTTTCAATTTCATTTATATATAAAGTAGCATTCCTAATTTTTCTTTCAAGATTATCTTTTTTATTTTCTGCAGCTTTTATATCCATTTGCATATTTTTATATTTTGCTCTTTTTTCTTCTAATTTATTGCCTAAGTTTAGTAAATCTTCTATTGTATATAATTCTTTTTCTTCAATCAATTCTTCTTCAATTTTTATTTTTTCTTTTGCATTTTCTGCATTTTCTTTACTCTTTGTACTGTCTACATTCATTGCTTTCACTTTTTTACTGTTTTTCTTTCCTTGAAAATAATATTTCATTTTACCAAAAAAACTTTTTTTACATTCTAAAAAAGTAACTATTTGCTTTTCTTTAAAAGAATATTCTTCATTTTGTTTTTTTATTGTTTTATTTAATAATTCTAACTTTTCAGCATCAAATAATAATTCTGTTGAAAGTTTTTCATATTCATTTTTATTTCTTATAAACTCATTTTTTAGAAAATCTGGTAAAGTACTATAATTAACTTTTTTTAACTCATAAAAAAAGTCTATTGCACCTTTTTCATTTATTACTACTTTAAATTTATATTCTTGAGGTATTTCGCTTTGTAATATAAATAAAGCTTTTATTAGTTTATATATCTCTCCTGCTTCTTTTTTGTTTGATAATTCTATTTTATATATGCTTTTAATTTTATCATATACTTCAGTTTGCCCTATAATTTGCAAACTTGCATTATCTGCTTTATCATAAACTTCATATATTGATGGCCACGATTTAGTAAATAGCCATAAATAGTTTTCTAAATCAGCTATTTCTGATTTTTTTAAAATACCACTTGAATATTCTAAATGGCTTATAGGTACATATATTAATTCTTTTTTCTTTGATTTTTGTGATTGAATTTTTTTCTTTATAACATAAAATAAACTTTCTACACTATCTTCTCTACTTGGAAATAGCATAAAATATTTTTTAGATACTTCTGAATAAAATATTTGCCATATAAAATTTTCTTTATATTTTACTTCATATGGTATTTGCTTATTTAATTGTTCTTGTGCTTTTTCTAGTTCTTGCAATTTACCAATGTCTAATTTTTTTAACATTTCTAAAAATGATGTATATTTTTCTATACTATCAGCATTTTTTTCTATATTTTCTTCGGTTGTTATATAATCTGCTAAATAACTTGCCTTTTTAAATTTTTGATTCAAATCATCTAGCCTGTCTGATGGAGTTACAAATATTTCTATATCTTTTATATTTACATATTTATATATTTTATAGCTTGTGTCATCATATATTTTATCCGTTCTGAACTTTATAGCTTCCTTCTGTTTTAAACAGGCTGGTATATTTTCTATATCTAACCCAATATATTTTAACTTTTCTTCTATTTCTTTTGTGTTTTTAGACATTTCGTCCTCCTTAACATTATTGATGTTTTTTCTAATTATTTTGTAGTTCTTTTTTAGTATAACACACTTTATTTTTTGCAACAATAGAATTTTTGTATTTTATTAACATTGACAAAAATAATAAACTTTTATTAAAAAATACTATTGACACAAATTAATTGATTATTTTATAATCCTTGTTAGGAGGTATATATATGAATAAAAAAATAATTTTTATAATATTAGCTATAGTTATTATTTTAGTAGTAGCTATTGGAGGAATTGTATTTCTAAACAATAATAATGAAGGAAATTCTACTCAACCTTTTAATTCTAGCAATAAATCATCAAATGATGGAACTACATCTTCCACTCAACAGGCAGAATCTATTGAAGATTTACCAAAATATAATAATTACAAATTATATGAAATAAAAGATGCTGTTAATGAAGATTGGTTTACAAAAATAGGTGAAGTCGGAGAACTAAAAAAATCTGCTTCAACTGACAACCCTTTTAATTACAGTGATGTCATTTTAGGATACAATGAAAAAACAAAAAAGCAATATTTATATCCTGATGCTATAATTATTCAAGGGAAAAATGATAAAAAAGAATTCGAACAAACTGTAATAAAAAAAGAGCAATATGATACTGGTGATGGCTATGAATTTGTAAAAAATGTTTTAAAAATATCTGGATCTACAGACGATGAGATTGAGGAAATAATATTAGATAATTTTAAGATAACAGATGAAGATATTAATAAAGAAGTAGAATCACTAAGTAAGTATTCTGAAACATCAGCACAAAAATATAAGGATAGAATGACAGTTCCTCATTCTAATACTGTAAGTAAACAAATGCCATGGAACTTCTACAAAAATTTACGAGCAGATGCATTCAATTTTAAAGTTGAGGCTTGGGAAGTTCCAAATGAAATGAATGAAATCGCAACTTATAGCTTTAATATTTCAGGAAATTGTGGTGATCAATATAAAGATTTTGGCGGTGAATATAGAATAATATTAGTTTATGATGATTTAAAGGCTAATGTAAACATTTCATATAGTGAAAATGATGATGTAAAATATTATGCAAAATTTTATTATTATTCAGGAATACTTGATAAAGATGCTTATGAAAAGTATTCTAATAGTGAAGATTAATTTAAGTCAAAGTAATTATCCCCCAGCTAAGCTGGGGGCTTTTTACTGTCTGTAAGCTTCTGGCTATGTCGGTAACTTACAAACAGTAAAATCAGCAATGCTAAAAGTCATTGCTGATTTTTTATGTAGTAAAATTTTATTTTTTTATAAAAATTAAAACTATCCATTTCACTTGTTTATTTCAGAATAATATTATATAATATGTTCATAATTTGATAAAAGACCTTTTAATCAAGGCAAAGGAAGGATGATAAAAAATATGGAAAATACTTTAGTAAAAGATTTATACAGAAATACAGAAAAATTTGCAGAAAAAAACGTACAAGTTTCTGGTTGGGTAAGAACAGTTAGAGACTCTAAAACATTTGGATTTATAGAATTAAATGATGGCTCTTTCTATTCTAATGTTCAAATTGTATTTGATGATAAATTAGAAAATTTTGATGAAATTTGTAAATTATCAATTAGTTCTTCTATTATTGTAGAAGGAACTGTTGTAAAAACTGAAAATGCAAAGCAACCTTTTGAAATTAAGGCTTCAAAAGTTGAAATTTACGATTTATCTGATAGTGATTATCCTCTTCAGAAAAAAAGACATTCTTTTGAATATTTAAGAACTATTGCACACTTACGTCCAAGGACAAATACTTTTAATGCAGTTTTTAGAGTTCGTAGTGTTTTATCTTATGCAATACACAAGTTCTTTAACGAAAGAGGCTTTGTGTATGTTCATACACCAATTATAACAAGTAGTGACGCAGAAGGTGCAGGAGAAATGTTTAGCGTTTCTTCTATGGATTATAATAATCTTCCTAAGTGCGAAGATGGAAGTGTTGATTTTTCAAAAGATTTCTTTGGAAAAAATGCTCATCTTACTGTAAGTGGCCAATTAGACGTTGAAAACTATGCATTTGCTTTTAGAAATGTATATACCTTTGGTCCTACTTTTAGAGCTGAAAATTCAAATACTGTAAAGCATGCTGCAGAATTTTGGATGATTGAACCTGAAATGTGTTTTGCAGATTTAAATGACGACATGAATTTAGCAGAGGACATGATTAAATACATTATTTCATATGTATTAGAAAATGCTCCTGAAGAAATGGAATTTTTTGATAAATTCATTGCCCCTGGATTATTAGAAAGGTTGCACCATGTTGTTAATTCTGAATTTGGAAGAATCACATATACAGATGCAATTAAAGAACTAGAAAAAAATAATGACAATTTTGAATATAAAGTATTTTGGGGAGCTGACATTCAAACTGAGCATGAAAGATATTTAAGTGAAACTGTTTTTGGAAGACCAGTATTTGTTACAGATTACCCAAAAGAAATAAAAGCATTTTATATGAAACAAAATCCTGATGGTAAAACTGTTGCTGCAACTGACCTTTTAGTACCTGGAATTGGAGAACTAATCGGTGGTAGCCAAAGAGAAGAAGATTTAGAAAAATTAAAAACTAGAATGAAAGAATTAGGACTTAAAGAAGAAGATTACTGGTGGTATTTAGATTTACGTCGTTTTGGTAGTAGCAAACATGCAGGTTTTGGTTTAGGTTTTGAAAGAATGATGATGTATTTAACTGGTATGCAAAATATTCGTGATGTTATTCCTTTCCCTAGAACACCAAAAAATTGTGAATTTTAAATTTTAGAAAAAATTGTAAAGTATTTATTTTAAAGTGCTTTTAGTTATAAAATTTAATAGAGCCAACCTATATTTTTAAATATAAGTTGGCTTTTTGTTTATTTAATACTCTAAATTATATAACTCACATTACAATTTTTTTCTAACATATTCATATAAAATAACACCTGTTGCAACTGCAGCATTTAGGCTTTCTGTTTTGCCAAGCATTGGAATTTTAACTTTTCTATCTGATATATCTAATATTTCCTTTGAAACACCATTTGCCTCATTTCCTATTACTATTGCCATTTTTTTATATTCTTTTATACTATATATAGTTTCATTCGTGTCTAAACTTGTAGAAATAACTTCAAATTTATGCTTTTTTATATTTTTTAAAGTTTGCTCTAAATTTTCTACCTGAATAACATTTACCCTATAAATAGCACCCATAGTAGAACGTACCACTTTAGGATTATATGCATCTACTGTTTTATTACTAACTATAACCTGCGTTAAATTTACACTATCCAAAGTTCTTAATATAGTGCCTAAATTCCCCGGGTCTTGAATTCCGTCCAATACAAGTATAATATCTTCATCATATTTAATTTGTTCTTCATTTCCTTTTTGATCTATTACTGCTAAAATTCCCTGTGGATTTGTTACATCAGAAAGCGTTTCAAATACTTTTTCTGTTACATAAACACAATCCTTCTTTGCTATTTCATACATCAAACTCTTTTTAATCATTCCGCTATTAGCACAGTCTTCACAAATTACAATCTTCTTAATATCAGCATTTTCTTGTATAGCCTCTTCTACTAGCTTTATTCCCTCTACAATAAATTCTTTATTTAGATCTCTATATTTCTTCTCTTTTAGCTTTTTTATATTTTTAACAATTTCATTATCTTTACTTGATATTACTTGCATTTCTAATCTCCTTTAAACTATTAGGGACGGGGTTAAATAGTTTAGCTGTATTAAAACTATTCACCCTTTTTCCCTAACAGCTCTATATTATTTAAAAACTCCTTAATTTCAGCTAAACTATTTAACCCCGTCCCTAATAGTTTATATGTGATATAAGGCTGACTTCCTGGCGAAAATTTTACTCTATTTCCGTATTCTTTTATTAATGGGTTCACAATATCTACATTAAATTTTTCTGCATCAAAAATATATACTATGCCATCCCTTTTTTGTGATACTTTTATTACATTTGCTTTTTTGCACATTTCTTTTATTCTTGCTATTTCTATTAGGTTTTCAACTTCTTTTGGTATTCCGCCGAATCTATCTATTATTTCATCTATAATGTTTTGAACATCTTCTTCTGTTCTACATAGTGCTATATCTTGATATATTTCTATTTTTTGACTACTATCACTTATAAATTCGTCTGGTATATAGCTTGATACATTTAAGTCTATTTGAACGTCTTTTTCTTCATATACCTCTATTCCCTGCATTTGCTTTATGACTTCATCTAAAAGTTTGCAATATGTGTCATATCCTACTTGTTCCATGTGACCATGTTGAATTTCTCCCAATAAACTTCCTGCTCCCCTTATTTCTAGGTCACGCATTGCTATTTTAAATCCAGAGCCAAATTCAGTAAATTCTTTTATTGCTTTTAACCTTTTATCTGCTACCTCTGATAATAGTTTGTCTCTTTTATATGTTACATATGCATATGCCTGCTTATTACTTCTTCCAACTCTACCTCTTATTTGATATAGTTGAGCTAGACCTAATCTATCTGCATCTTCTACTATTATTGTGTTCGCATTTGGTATATCTATTCCAGATTCTAATATTGTTGTGCATACTAGTACGTTAGTTTTTCCCTCTACGAACTGCATCATAATATCTTCAAGTTCATTACCTGTCATTTTTCCATGTGCCACTGCTACATTTGCCTCTGGTACTAAAAATGATATTTCATCTGCTTTTTTATTTATTGATTCAACTTTGTTATATAAATAGAAAACCTGACCGCCTCTTTCTAGTTCTTTGGTTATTGCTTCTTTTATAACTTCTTCATCATATTCTAAAATGTAAGTTTGAACAGGTCTTCTGTTCTGTGGAGGCTCGTATATAACAGACATATCTCTTACACCAACTATTGACATGTGAAGCGTTCTTGGTATTGGTGTTGCAGTCATTGTAAGTACGTCTATACTTGCTTTATATTGCTTTATTTTTTCTTTATCTTTTACACCAAATCTGTGCTCCTCATCTATTATAAGTAGCCCTAAGTCTTTAAATTCAACATCTTTGCTTAATATTCTATGTGTTCCTATTACAACATCTATTTCACCTAATTTTAATTTTCTTACTATTTCATCTTGCTCTTTTTTAGTTCTAAATCTATTTAATAATTCAACCCTTATTGCAAAGTTTTCCATTCTGGATTTAAAGCTTTCGTATTGCTGATTTGCAAGTATTGTTGTTGGCACTAAATATGCAACTTGTTTTTGATCCATTACCGCCTTAAATGCTGCCCTTATTGCAACTTCAGTTTTTCCATATCCAACATCACCACACAAAAGCCTATCCATCGGTCTTGGTTGTTCCATGTCTTTCTTTGTTTCCTCTATGCAACGAAGTTGGTCGTCTGTTTCTGCATATTCAAAACTTTCCTCAAATTCTTTTTGCCATGGTGTGTCTTTTGAAAATGCAAAACCTTTTATTTTCTGCCTTTTAGCATAAAGTTCAATTAATTCTTTTGCCACTTCTTTTAAATTATTCTTAACTTTTGCTTTAGTACTCTCCCACTCTTTTCCGCCTAATCTATTAATTTTTGGAACAGCTTCTCCTGCACCTATATATTTTCTTATGTTGTCTAAATCGTTTGTAGGAATGTATAACATATCATCATTCCTATACCTTATTTTAATATAGTCTTTTGTAACTCCCTCTGTTTTGATAGTATTTACCCCTATAAATTGACCTATACCATGATTTTTATGCACCACATAGTCACCAATTTGTAAGTCTGCAAATACTACCTTTTCTCCTTCCTTAAAGGCCGAAGATAATTTTCTCTTTTTCTTTACATTTGTTTCAAATAAATCTTCTCCAGTTATTACAATTAAATTCAAATCATAACATTCAAAGCCTTCTGATAGTCTACCTTTGGAAACTATCACTTCGCCTTTTTTGTATTCTACATTTTCTAAATTATCTACATATTTACTTTGTATTTCTTTTTCATTTAATAAAATTGCAAATTTTCTGGAATCCTCTTCATTTCCTGCTAATATTATTATTTGCTTTTTAGATTTTTTTATGTCTTCAAATAGCAATTCCATTTCACTTTTATAATAATTTACATCTCTAAAGTTAAACACAAATTTCGTACTACTTGCATTTGAAACTCCGAAATCTTGCTTTTCTAAATATACTACCTGTTTTTCTTCTAAATTATAGACATATTCACTTATATTTTGAATAGACTGTGGAATCATTTTTTGCTTTTCTACTAATGTTTTTATTAAATTATTATTCTCTATAATTATATTTTCTTGTCTTTGATTTACCTTTGAAAATTCATCTATTAAAATTAAATACTTATCTAAATAATCTAAAAAACTACCCTGCTTTTTATAAAAACAGTTAAAATATTTATCTATTTTACTAATATAATTTCCACTTTTTATTTGTTCTATATCTTCTTGTCTTATCTGCTCTAATTCATTCGTTTCTAGTTTTCCTTCTAAGATTTTGTTACATATATCAGTTATACTTTCTTCAATTAAAAATTCATGTGAAGGGTAAATTTCCACATTTTCTAGCATAACCGTAGACCTTTGGTCGCTAATACTAAATTGCCTTATAGAATCTATTTCATCTCCCCAAAACTCTATTCTTATACCACTTTTTTCACTATTAGAAATATCTACAATTCCACCTCTTATACTAAATTGCCCTCTACCTTCTACTAAATCATTTCTTTCATAACCCAAATAAACTAAATCTTGCTTCAACTTCTCTAAATCATAGGTATCCCCAATTTTAAACTTTAAAATATTTTTATATAAACTTGTTTTAGTAATCATTTTTTGCATTATTGCCTCAATAGTTGTTACCACTATTTTAGCCTTACCATTTTTTATTTTATTTAACGTCTCAATTCTTTCATATGGTAAGTCTTGACTTTGAGCAATATAATCATAAGTTACAATCTCCCTTTTAGGAAAATATGAAATATTTTGTTCCTTTTCAAAATAGGCTAAATCTTGAATTATTTTCTTAGCTTGAATTTCATTATATGTTACAATGCATATAGGCTTCTTAGAATACTCCTTTGTTGCATATGCAAATCCTATTTTTCCCACGTCAGATAAGCCCGATATCGTTATCGGACTATTTTTTTCTTTTATTTTTTCTATATACTCTTGAAATTTTGGGAGCTCACTTAATTTTTCTATTATTGAATTCATTATTGTCTCCTTTTTGGCTAAACACCTTTTCTATTATACCAAATTTTTCCTTCCTTTGCAATACTATTAAAAGCATGGTTCAATAGCTAAACTATTGGGGACGGGGTTAAATAGTTTAGCACTTACTTTATTTTTGTTAAACTATTAGGGACGGAGTTAAATAGTTTAACAACTTAATTGCTATATAGCAAAACATTAATATTATATATTTTGAAGTGATTCGTGGGGACCGTTTTAGAAAATGTTACGAACATGTGTGAGTTACATTTTCTTAAATGGGGCAACGCAAAAATATATAATATTAATGTTTTGCAAGTATTATAATTAAAATTTAGTTAAACTATTTAACTCCGTCCCTAATAGTTTAACTGTTTCGTTATAGATTACTAATTGTGCTAAACTATTTAACCCCGTCCCCAATAGTTTAGCATATTTTATATTTTTTCAAATATACTTGTTATTAAGTGAGGTATTATATGAAAGCAATTTGTTATAAACCTAAATTCATTTTCCTATCTTTAAAAAGAAAAATTCTACCTTTAATATTTTGTGCTTTTACAATATTTTTAGTATTGTTCTCTAATAAAAATTTAGTTGCTGCAAAATCTGGATTATTGTTATGGGCAAATAATGTTGTACCTGCTTTACTTCCATTTTTCATTGCAACAGAATTACTTTCATATACTAATATTGTAGATAAAATAGGAAAAGTTTTAACTCCTATTATGAGACCAATATTTAATATTCCAGGATGTGGTGCATATGCTTTTATAATGGGTATAATTAGTGGTTACCCTATTGGTGCAAAAATTGTTACAAATTTTAGAGAAAATGGTCTTTGCACAAAAGAAGAAGCAGAAAGAATGATTGCTTTTACTAATAATTCTGGCCCTCTTTTTATAATTGGAACGGTTGGAATTACGCTATTTGGTAACAGTTTAATTGGGATTTTACTTTTTATTACTCATTTACTTGCTTGCATAAGTGTAGGCATTTGCTTTAGATTCTGGAAATCAAAAAATAATTCTTATAAAAAGACTAATTACCATACTAATCTTGCTTCTAATACTTCATGCACTGTGCATTTATCAAATTTAGGAGAAGTACTAAGTAAAAGCATAATGTCTGCAATCAATACTGTTGTTATGATAGGTGGTTTTGTTGTACTTTTTAGTGTTATATTATCAATTCTAAATAATAGTCACATATTGACATTTATTGCTCAAATTTTTAGTCCTATCTTTAAAGTTTTTGGAATACAAGATTTTAGGTTTGTTACAGCCTTTACCTCTGGTATTATAGAATTAACAAATGGAGCTAGTTTAATTTGTGCTATCCCATGTAAATCGATTTCTATAAACATTATAATATGCGCATTTTTATTAGGATTTGGAGGTCTTTCTATTTTGTTCCAAGTATTTAGCATTACTGCTAAATCTGATGTCTCCATAAAACCATACATTATTGGTAAATTATTACAAGCAATATTTGCAACTATATATACAATAATTTTTATTAATTGTTTTCCTATTTTTAACTTAAATTTATAGTAACTATATAATGATTTTTTATTTTAAACAACGAAAGGAGTATAATTAGTTATGGATAAAAATTTTGACTTTAACAATTTTGCGGGATATCCCCCTCAATTCGATACAAATGATAATCCTTATTTTGATAACTTTAATCCTATTATGCAATATGAACAAGCATATATGTATTATAGGTATATGACTCAACAATTAGAATATAAGATAAAATGCAAGGAATATGAAAATTTATGCTCTTCTTCACGGAAATAATGGACCAAGACAAACCCAAAAAAGTAATATGATTTAACCCATATATGGGGTAAAAGTCCAGTTTTGACTTATCATCAAAACTGGACTTTTATTAAATTACTAAGTATATTCTTTTACTAAATCTTCAATTATATCTTCACTTTCTGGCTTTATTTCTTTGGCTACTAAA
Organism: uncultured Clostridia bacterium; assembly: GCA_947626555.1. Lineage (GTDB taxonomy): Bacteria > Bacillota > Clostridia > TANB77 > CAG-508 > UMGS1663. Next base: position 13,947 of record CANQSP010000002.1, read on the forward strand.
AAATCTAAAATTCTATTTATAATACTTTCACTTGATGTGATATTATTTATATTTGTTACTTTTACATTTTCTTCCATATGATTTTCTTTTACAATCTCAAATCCAAACTTTTCATTCTTTAGTTTATAGTAATTAATATGCTCTTTAGAATTTTTTCCCCCTTCTTTTAAAATCTTGCTTATTTCTATGCTGCCGTATAATTTCTTCATCTGTTTTTTCCTCCTTTTATAAAATACAAAATTTATTGTATAACAATTTCCAATATTTTACAAGAACTTTTCATCTTCCTTTTTCGACAAAATTCTACTATAAACTGCTTTTTGCAAGGATGGATTATTTACAATTACTCATATAATCAGCATATGTTATGCATTATATACAATTATAGATACAAAAATTTATTATATTGCACATACAAATTTATTATACGAATTTTTCACTATCTTCCGGCCCATTCCGTCCGCCTCCGCCACCGGCCGCCGGCCTCCACCAGAAAATCCTCCGCCTCCACCAGAACCACTTGAAGAACTATGTTTTGCTATCTCTGATAAAGATGTTGAATATGCTCTATCTGTACTACTATTTAATACACTTAGAGGATGATAATTTGATACTCCATAAATTATATTACTCGTAGCAAAATTTAATACTTGATATTTTTGTAAGTTTTCATCATTCCAGTATTCTTCTACAAAAACTTCTGGATATTTTGCCTTCATTTGCTCTATAACTTTATCTGCTATCCCAAATGCAGTAGCATATACTAAATATTTTTCCCATAATGCAAGCTCTGGGACCTCTCTTTCTTTAATTAAAGAAAACTCCTCCATAAACTTTGCTAAACCTTTCCATTTTTCTTGCTCTTCTGTACCTTTTTGTGTTAATACAGCTATTTTACTTTGAATTTTTGATCTTATTTTAAATTTTACTAATAACGTAGCAATAAGAGGTAAAAATATTATAGCTATTGTTATAAAACCACCTACAAAGCCAACTCCAAATGCATTTATATATGCTCTATTAAATATTGGAAGTAGTCCAATTATAAGTGCTATTATAAGAATTTTTACTGCTCCAACAAGAAAATAGTATTTATCATTTGCACTGGATGATTTTTTATATAACTTTTCGTCTGCTTTGTCAACTAACTCTTGCCTATACATACTCTCTCTTGATTCATTTACCATTTTATTTATAAGTTGACTATATTTTGTATAATTGTTTTTAGCAAATGTATTTATCTTTGAAATTTCAAATTCTCCGCCCTGCATTTTATATGTCCCATTTAAAATTTCATATACAGCTTCTTCATCTCTATTTAAGCCATTACTTCCTTTAAGAATATTTACATACACATTTTTATCTACTGTTCTAAAGCTTATATAACCTTTTAATGCAAGATTTAAAAATGTAGCTGAAACTATATCAGACTGATGTTGCATTGTATCTTGTTTATCTTTTTTAAAGAAATATAAATACGAAGCTTCAGGAGGAGTTGCATTTTCTTCTCTTGGAATTCCTCTATAATATTTAATATCTGAATGTATTATACCATCATCTTTTTTCTTATTAATTTTATATGCTTTTATAACTTGTATTAAATTAATTATTATTGCTATTACATAGATTATTAACAATATAATATAGAAATAATTTGCAACATCATTTGACTCATTTGCCCATTTATTTTCTTCCTGCATAATTGTATTTAAATATGAATAATTTCTTATTTTAGAGCTATTTACATCAAACATATCCTCTGTAGTAACTGCTCTTACCTCTAACATTCTTCCAGCTTCTAAATTATCTACGGAAAATTCAATACTATTTTTTGAAGCTATTTTTATATTTCCATTTAAAGGTCCATGACCCCATGCTTTCAAATTTTCTATTTTGCTTACATTATCTGGCATCGTAATTTTCCCAGTAACTTTTTTTACAGGTATAGCATTTTCTTCGCTTAATAGTTTCCAATAAAATTCTTCGCAATCGTTGTAATCTTTAACTACATTTAATACAGTATATGATATTTGATATTGCTTTTTACCAATTCGATTTTCCATACCTGTTCCCCATGCAATTTCAAAATTTGATGAATTTACATATAATGCATAATAGCAATCTGTTGTAACATGGTACATTTTTTCATCAATTTGTTGTAATATCTTACCAGTTTGAAGATCTTTTACAGTTACATCAGTAATATTATCAAAACTAGAGCCTATTTTATTAAAATCTCTAAAAAGTGTATTTGTATAACTAATATATACATCCCATGTTTCAGTTATCCTAGCACTTCCATCTTCCATTAAAACTACATCATAGTTTAATTCATCCATAATTTGACTTTTGTCAAATAATGTACCTGTAAATAATATTATTATAGTTATTATTATTAACATTATAATAAACATTTTTAATAGGCTTTTTAAGTGCTTTTTTATAAACTCTTTCATATTGATAGTACCCATATTTACATTCTCCTTTGTTTAAATTATCGCATTTTTTATATTGCCTAAATTTTAATATGCATAAATTATATATTAAACTTTATCCTATTTCAATAATTATCTTAATACTCCTTTTAAACCTATATATCTTAATACTCCTTTTAAAAATATTATAATTTGATTTAAAAAACGACATCTACTGATGCCGTAATTAATGAAATTACTTTTTACTATATATTTTTACTTGTAAAATTTACTTCATCGTGAAATTTATTTATATCAATATCTTCCATTATGTCATACATCCTCATTTTTTTTCTATATTTTATGTTTTCAGAAATAACTAACCACCATAGGTACATTAATATAATTAATATTGCTATATTCTTTAAATACAATATTGCTATACTCGTTAACGCTGTAAGCATTGAAATTGTTACATTTGAAATTAAGTTTGTGTATGTATAAGATTTCTTAAGTCCAAAAATGATATGAAATATGTTTTTAATAATTCTTCCTCCATCTAATGGATATATTGGAATTAAATTAAATATTGCTATTAAAATATTGCTATAAATTATTAACTCTCTTTTTATGCCAAATGGTTCAAAATCAAATATCATAAATATAGTAAAAATAATTATATTAGTTAATGGACCAGCTAAAGCTATTAATATTTTTTTTACGGATAAAATATTGCCATTTCTTATTTTTTTATTATAATCATTACACCCTACGTTAAATCCTATTGTCGCACCTATTGGTAATATATTAAAACTTTGTGGTCTGAAACCTAATAACATTCCTACAAGTAAATGACCTAATTCATGTATAATTGCAAAGAGCATTAAAATTACATATATTTCTATCTGACCTGTTATAATAAATAAAATAATTAGTAAAATAATTTTTAAATTTAATCTTATTTGCATAATTCCTCCTCGTTTTATACTTAAGGTGAACTTATTTAAAATGACATTATATACTCAGGGTTTACAGTTCTTCCACTCCTTCTTATTTCAAAATGTAAATGTGGTCCAGTAGCATTTCCAGTTTCCCCAACTTCTCCTATTTGCATTCCCTGTGCTACTATTTGCCCTTTTTGCAAATATATTTTACTACAATGTGCATATAAAGTTACAACTTCTCCATTTTGAATATATATATGATTTCCATAACTACCTTCCGATGAAACTTCTACCACAGTCCCTGCCATAGCAGCACAAAATACTGTTCCAGTATTTGCTGCAATATCTATTCCTTTGTGATTTGCAGATACTATTTCTGTTGCTTCTCTTGGTCCATACCTCGATGTAATAGTACCTTTCAAAGGAAGTATTAAACTACAATTTTCTTTTATAAAATTCGCATCTATTTCCATTTGAGATAATTCTACTTGAGCATTTTGTTGATTTTCTTCATTATCTGTTCCTCCACCTATTCCAAGTTCAGTTGTATTTCCTACTTGATTAGCATTCGTTTGATTATTATTTTCATTGTTTTTATTTTTTTCATCTACTTGCGTTTCTTCGTTGACTTGAGTATTTTCTATATTATTATCTCCTTCTGCATTTTGTTGATTTTCCTGCGTATTTGTATTACTTGGCTGATTATCTTGTGCACTAGTTTCACCTTGTTGGTTTTCTTCTGAGCTAGTATTTCCTTGTTGGTCTTCTTGTGCATTATTATCCTCTTGTGTGTTATCATCACTTTGTTTATCTTCTTGTGTATTTTCTTTGTTTACTCCTATACCAGAAAACCACCCAATAACATTATTGTAATAGCCACTTACTGTTTCATATACACTTTGAAAATTTATATCATAAGATAAAAATTCATTTGCTCTTTGTAAAAAATTTTCAGAAAATATGTAATCTGAATTTTTTATTAAGTAAAAAATTAAATATATAACTAAACAAATCAAGACTTGTAAAATTACTTTTTTTAGCATTGTGTATTCTGGTTTTGAATTTACATTTACTGAAGAACTAGATACTCTTATATTCCCATTATATTTTTCTTTTCTTCTATTGTATATTTCCTCAGCTCGCCTTATTCTTTCTTCCGAGCTCATAGTTTTTTCCAATATTAACACCTCTCTCTTTCTCATTTATATTCTATTTATAATCTTTTATTACTAAAATTTGTCCAACATTTTTTATTTGCGTTATATCATTAAATAAAAAAATTCTATTTGCATAATTTTAATTAATACAAATAGAACTCTTTTTACACAAACTTATCTTACAGAAACTTTATTCAGTACAAAATTTATTTTACACAAAATTTATCTCACATAAACGTTATCTACACAAAATGCAAATGCTAGTTAATACAGAAAATAATGCGAAAAAAGTCGAAATAATTTTAAGTCTTTTACATTGCTCGGTTAGCTTTTTATTATTGCATATATTATTAACTTCCCTTTTATTTATCCTATCAATATATTCAGAAACTATAAGCTCTGCTTCTTTTATGACATACTCATTATTTTTTATCTTATTATTCACATTTTTTTCAGCTTTTCCATTTCCATTTATTTTATCTATTGCTTCTGTTTTATGTAGTTTAACATTACTTTTCAGTACAACAAAAGCTTCTTCAATCATATTTGATGGTAAATTTTTTAACACTATCATATTTTTCATATTCTGAATATCCATATAAACTCTCCCTTTCAAGTAAGTTTATATAAATTTTTTCCACTTTTTACATTTATATACATGTTACGTTAGAAATTCTATCAAACATCATTTAAAAAAATCAATAATATTTAATTACTTCACAAATTCCATTTGTCACAGCATCTGCAAGATTCATTATAAAGTTTAAAGATATATTTTGAAGTGATATAAAATTATATTTTGCTATTTTCAAATCTTTACCAACAACAGCCTTTATAGATATATCTCCTATCTCAAATTTATTTTTATTTAATACCTTTCCTAATACTGTTTTTTCATTAGACACATATATTTTTCCAATATTTTCTTTTTTAGAAAGTGCTGCATCTATCACTATAAGACACGAATTTTCCTTCTCTATTTTAAGTAATTCTTTACCAAAATTCTCATAATTAATTGGTCTTTCTAAAGTCCCATATACATTTATATTAAAAATATTATATTCTTTTAAATATTGTGTAAGTTTAGTACCTACAAGTGGTCCAAAGCAATCACCTGTTATTTTATCTGTACCAATACACAAAAAAGTTAAACCATTATAATTTTTTTCTTTCTTTAACTTGTATAACCTACTACAAAAATCATTTATAAATTTTTCTTCTAATGTTTCCTCTATATTATAAGCTAAATCCATTTTTCTTTGTATAATATCACCCCTTTAATTTTTTGTTATATAATAGTTATTCAAATTATTTTATTTTATACTTTGTTTTTTATTTTCTTGTACCAATTATTATATTAATATCAAAATCATTTTTATACTTCTTTATAATATCACTTGAAAATCCTGCTATTTCATTTGATAATACTATAGTATTATAATTTTGATTTACTAGTTCACTCATTTTACTGTCTATTTCTTCCGGATTTTCTAATTTTTCTACTCTCATACCTAGCTTCTCTGCCATTTTAAAATTTTTATCATCATTTTCACACTTAATCCATGATATTTTCAAATTAATCCCTCCTTAAACTAATAGGGACGGGGTTAAATAGTTTAGCACTTATTTTATTTTTTAGTTAAACTATTAGGGACGGAGTTAAATAGTTTAACAACTTAACTGCTATATAGCAAAACATTAATATTATATATTTTGTAGTGATTCGTGGGGACCGTTTTAGAAAATGTTACGAACATGCGTGAGTTACATTTTCTTAAATGGGGCAACGCAAAAATATATAATATTAATGTTTTGCAAGTAAAATAGTTTAAATTTTGTTAAACTATTTAACTCCGTCCCTAATAGTTTAACTCTTTATAAATTACTAATTGTGCTAAACTATTTAACCCCGTCCCTATTAGTTTAAGGAGATTTACAAATTTTATGCAAAATATTTACATAATAAAAAAATTATGTTAAAATTGAAAACAGAGTTTTATTTTTAGCTATAAAAAGAAAGTTAGTGATAAGTGTTATTGTAACTATCGACCAATTTCATTTTAAGGAGGACACTATGCAATTCGTTACTAATCATCTTTGGGTAATTATAGTTATTGCGGCAATTATTGGAATCATAATTTTTCTGGCTGCAATCTACAAAGTTGCTGATATTGACAAGGCACTGATAATCACTGGTGGCAAGGAACCTGTTATCAAGGTATCTGGGGGCTCGTTTGTCATCCCTATTTTCCGCAAAGCAAGCTACTTTGATTTATGTATGCTTACTGTACGAGCAGATAAGGATGAAATTAAGACCTGTACCGCTGTGCCTATTGTTGCTGACTGGACTGCTCAAATTCGCCCTTGTGTTAACGATGAAACTAAACTTCGTACAGCAATTATTTCCTTTAAGGAACGAGGTAATGATGGTATTATTGCGGATGTTAAGCTCACTCTTATGGGTGCTGTGCGTGATGTTGTTGCCTCTATGACTCCTGAAGCAATTTTGAATAACAAAGAAGCTTTTAAACAGGAAATTCAGAAAAGCGTTGCTGATGAAATGGATAATATGGGCCTTGAGCTTGTATCTCTAAACATTCAGGATGTTTCTGATAGTAACGGCTACTATGACAACATTGCTGCTTTGGATTCAGCTGAAAAGCGTAAAGCTGCTGAAATTAAGCATGCAGAAGTTGACCAAGTAACTCGCGAAAAGAAGGCAGAAGCAACTAGAGCTGCTGAAATTGCCGAGGCAACAGCTAAGAAGGAAACCGAGATTTCCAAGATGGAGGCAGAGCTTGCCGAGAAGGAAAAGCGCAAAGATACCGACATGAAACTCGCAGAATTCAAAATTGCAACAGAAACCGCCAACGCAGATGCTGACGTTGCTGGAGAACTGCAGAAAACTCTTCGCGAACGTGAAGTCGAGGAACGTAAGGGTGCTGTTGCTGTTATGAAGGCAGAGCAGGAAAACCTTGCAGCTCAAAAAGAGCGTGAAGTTATGATTACACGTGCAGAAGCTGATAAGGCGACTAAGCTTGTTAATGCAGAAGCAGATGCAAACGTTCAGGCTATTCAGGCAGATGCCCAAATAAAAGTTGCCGAGCGTAAGGCTGATGCAGCGCGTAAAGAAGCCCAAGGTAATGCTGACGTTGAAACTATTGCAGCTGAGGCTCGTGTAAACGTTGCCGATCGCGACGCTGAAGCAGTTAAGAAGTCTGCTTTTGCACAAGCTGAAAAGACTCGTGCCGAAGGTCTTGCCGAAGCTGAGGTTTCCAAGCAAAAGGCTCTTGCTGAAGCTGAAGGTAAAAAAGCTGCTCTCTTAGCTGAAGCAGAAGGTTTAAAAGCTCAGCAACTTGCTGAAGCTGAAGGTATCAAAGCCAAGAAGCTTGCAGAAGCTGAAGGTGAAAAATCCCTTGCAGAAGCACGTGCAGCAAATGAAAAAGTCAATTTCGAGATTGAGAAACTCAAGATTCAAACTGATGCTCAAGTAAGAATAGCCACTTCTACTGCTGAAATTATGGCAAATATTGGGCAAAATGCCGAATTCGTCAATATCGGCGGTGGAAATGTTCCTTGTCCTACAGGTACAAGTGGAACAGGTAATGTTTTACTTGACACCATAATGCAGATGCCTGCATTGATGAAGACTCTTAACATCCAGAATGAGGCACTCAATGGTCGGCCTGTTACAGAAGAAATCAAAAACATTTCTGATGCAGCCCTTTCTGGCTTGGGAGCACTAAAAAAAGAGTCATAATTCATTCAAATAAAACTCTAAGAAGATTTACACTATCACTAACTTAACTTTTTAGAAGAAAGTACCTTAATAGGTACTCTCTACATACAAAAATTCCAGCGATTTTTCACTGGAATTTTTGCATTCGGGCTCTTATTCCACCCTCATCTTCTTTTTCTCTTTTTACAAATTACAGTTTTAGCAAAGTTTATAAGATTCTTAAAATCATCGTAAAAAAATAATTATTTAGAATTTTGCAAAAGATTTTTTAAACTCCCACTATTGAAAATCCATTATCAACATGTATAATTTCACCTGTAATTGCAGAAGACAAATCACTAAACAAAAAACTTGTTGCATCTCCAACTTGTCTAGTTGTAACATTTTCATGTAATGGTGCTCTTTCTTCTACAATATCTAATATTGAATTAAAGTCCTTTATACCTTTTGCAGATAATGTTTTTATAGGTCCTGCTGAAATTCCATTTACACGAATTTTATCCTTTCCTAAGTTTACTGCCATATATCTTATACTTGATTCTAATGCTGCTTTTGCTACTCCCATTACATTATATCCTTCTATTGCTTTTTCTGCTCCATAATATGTAAATGCCACTATACTTGCTCCTTCGTTTAGCATATCAATTTCTTTTGCAATCCTTGCTACTGCGACAAGTGAATAAGCACTTATATCACATGCATGAGCATAACCTTCTCTAGATGTTAATATAAAATCATTTCTTAAATCATCTGTATTTGCATGTGCTATACTATGTAAAATGCCATCTACTTTTCCATATTCTGCTTTAACATTTTCTAAACACTTTCTTATACTTTCATCATTTCCTGCATCACATGGAAAAGATTTTGAACCAGGTATTTGACTAATTAATGAATTTATCTTTTCTTCATTTTCAAACTCACTATGAGTAAATATAACTTGCGCTCCATTTTCATAAGCAGACTGTGCTGCCCCCCATGCTATACTCCATTTGTTTCTAATTCCCATTATTAATACTTTCTTACCTTCTAATATCATTTTTTTCCTCCTATTTTGATTTTCTAACATTTAATTTCTATATATTAATAATAAATTTGACTTATTAAAAAATATTTACATCTTTCTAAATTTTTCATAGCGTTTTTCTATTAAAGTATTGCTATCTAGCTTTCTAAGCTTTTCTAACTCTTGAAGAATATATTTTTTTATGTCTTTAGTAACTTTTTCAAAATCGTTTTGTGCACCACCATCTGGTTCTTTAATTATTTTATCAATAATATTTAGTTCTTTTAAATCTTCTGCTGTAATTTTCATATTTTCTGCCGCTTCACTTGCTTTGTTTGAATCTTTATATAATATACTTGCAAACCCTTCAGGAGACAAAATTGAATAAATTGCATTTTCTAGCATTACTATTCTATCTCCAACACAAATAGCTAAAGCACCCCCACTTGAACCTTCTCCTATTACTATTGATATTATTGGAACTTTTAATGTTGCCATTTCCATCATAGATTTTGCTATTGCTTCTCCGTTGCCCTCTTTCTTCAGCACCAATACCAGGATATGCACCTGGTGTATCTATAAACGTTATTATTGGTCTACCAAATTTTTCAGCTTGTTTCATTAGTCTCATAGCTTTTCTATATCCTTCTGGATTTGGCATTCCAAAATTTCTTTGCATATTTTCTTTAGTAGTTTTTCCTTTTTGCTCTCCTATAACTGTAACCGCTAACTTGTTAACTGCAGAAGTACCAATTGTAGCAATTCCTCCTACTATAGATTTATCATCTCCATATAATCTATCACCATGTAATTCTATAAATTCATCAAATATGCTTTCTATATAATCTAATGCCTTTGGTCTATCCTTTTGCCTTGCAATCAAAACTCTGTCCCATGCAGATATAATTTTCTCTTTCATTATTTGCTCCTTTTCGTTATAAAAATTCAATATAATTAATTTATAATATCATTCACTTATTTTTTGTGCAATCTTATAATTTGTGCCAATGTACTTTTCATATCTTTTCTTTCAACAATTTTGTCAATAAATCCATGTTCTAACAAAAATTCAGATTTTTGAAATCCCTCTGGTAGCTTTTCTCCTATAGTTTGTTCTATTACTCTAGGACCTGCAAATCCTATTAAAGCATCTGGCTCAGCTAGAATAATATCGCCTAAACTTGCAAAAGATGCTGTTACTCCACCTGTTGTTGGATCTGTTAAAACAGATATATACAATATTCCTTTTTCGTTTAATTTGCTTAAAGCACTCGTAGTTTTTGCCATTTGCATTAAAGAAACCATTCCTTCTTGCATTCTAGCACCACCAGAAACGCAAAATATAACTAATGGTAATTTTTGTTTTATAGCTTGTTCTATGGCCATTGTAATTCTTTCTCCTACTGCTTTTCCCATACTTCCCATCAAAAAGTTTCCATCCATTACACAAATAATTGCATCTTCACCTTCTATCTTGCATTTTCCACAAGTTACAGCCTCTTTTATTTTTGTTTTTTCTTTCAAACTATCTATTTTTTTCAAATATCCTTCAAAATTCAAAGGATCTGTTGTTTCTATTTTTTCTCCAATTTCCTTAAATGTTCCTTCATCGGCAATTTGTTTTATTCTTCTTCTTGAAGAAATTCTAAAATGTTTACCACAATTTGGGCATACACTCAAATTTTCATGAACGTCATCTTTATACAAAATCTCTTTACATTTATCACATTTTACCCATTTTCCAACTAACATATCTGATGCTAAAGTATTTTTCTCCCTTTTACCTTCGCTAGCATTTACTTTTTTTATTCTATCTATAATCATACTAATTTAATTTCCTCCATTATTTGCAAGAACTATTTGCATTCTAAAAATCCGTTTCAAAAAGCCTGTATCATAATCATTATTTTTAAAATCTTTATTATCTAATATTTGCAAAATAAAATCTATATTTGTATCTATCCCTTCAATTACAAACTCTGACAATGCACTTTTCATCTTAGCAATAGATTCATTTCTATCTTTTCCATGAACTATTACTTTTGCAAGCATCGAATCATAATTTTGCGGAACCGTGTATCCTGTATAAATGGCCGTATCAATCCTAATTCCATTTCCTCCTGGGAAATTTATTCCTGTTATTTTTCCCGGACATGGCATAAAATTTTTAGAAGGATTTTCTGCATTTACCCTTACTTCCATACTATGCCCATTTACTTTTATATTTTCCTGACTGTATTCTAGTTGCATACCACTTGCTATTTTTATTTGTTCTTTTACAATATCTATTCCTGTTACAAATTCAGTTACAGGATGTTCCACTTGAATCCTTGTATTCATTTCCATAAAATAGAATTCTTTATTCTTATCTACCAAAAATTCTATTGTTCCTGCATTTGTGTATCCTATTTCTTTTACAGCCTTAACTGCAACTTCTCCCATCTTCCTTCTTAGCATTTCATTTATAACAGCACTTGGAGATTCTTCTAATACCTTTTGATTTCTCCTTTGAATACTACAATCTCTTTCTCCTAAGTGAACTACGTTCCCAAACTCATCTGCTAATATTTGTATCTCAACATGTCGAGGATTTTGTATGAATTTTTCTATATATATACTACTATCTCCAAAAGAATTTAAAGCTTCCTGCTTTACAATATCATATTGCTTATCCAATTCATCCTCATTATATACTATTCTTATACCTCTTCCTCCACCACCTGCAGATGCTTTTAACATAACAGGATATCCTATTTTATATGCTATTTCCTTACTTTCATCTTTTGACGTTACTACCCCATCTGAGCCAGGAATTACAGGAACTCCAATGCTTTTCATTGTTTCTTTAGCCTTTGATTTATTTCCCAATAATTCTATAAGTTTATAGGATGGTCCTATAAATTTTATACCTATTTCATCGCAAATTTTTGCGAAATTACTATTTTCTGATAAAAATCCAAATCCAGGATGAATACTATCACATCCTGTTAAACATGCTGCCTCAATTATTGCCTTTACATTTAAATAACTTTTAGAGGATTGTGCTGGACCTATACAAATTGCTTCATCTGCAAGTTTTGTATGAAGTGCCTCTTTATCAGCTTCTGAATAAACTGCAACTGTTTTTATTCCCATTTCTCTACAAGCTCTTATTATTCTTACTGCTATTTCTCCTCTATTTGCTATTAATATTTTATTTAACATTATAACTTTCATTCCCTTCGATTTTTATTTGCAAGTATTTGCAATTTTTATAATTAAAATAAACAGCCATTTTTTCAAATTTTTTTAGTACTCACTATCTTATAAAATTAGTTTAAAAAACTATCTTCTTAAAATTTACTTAAAACAATTTAATTCTTTTTATGTTCATCTTTCTAAAATATTTTGACATTTACATAAATTTGCTGTATAATATTTTTAAAATTTTATTGAAAGGTAGGTAAATATATGAGACTTCGTAATTACCTTGGTAGACTCAAACGGATTCTTTTCGTTTGGTTCGAATTTTCGCTATATACCAATAAAGTATTACGCGAATTTCATTTTTTGATATGTCATAAAATTTTTTGGGCATATCTCAGGCAAGGGCTTTTCAAAAAAGAATTTGTCGTCTCTTTTCCAATGATGTTATCTAAATATCCTCATCCATCTTATGTTTATTTTGCACCAATTCGAACGAAACAATATTTCAATAAGGATAAGATGACTGAAAAGTTACTAGATGATTGTGGTTTTACTCTGTTTGAAAACAATGTTTCAAATGACAAAACAAACTATTATTTTAGGGAGGCAAAATCATGATAAAGTCCAATGCATCAAAGTGTTCCAGCAAATATGAACGCTTTTTTACACTATTAAGTCAAGTTGGAACGTCATCTAAAGGTGAAGCAGCTATTTATAAAAAGTTGATTGCAGAATTACTAAACGTTTACATTCAAAACAATGACAGCTTCCCGTCAATTTTTTATATTAACGGAAACTATCCAGAAGAAGTCGTCGTTTCCACAATAAATACTTTATGTGGTCACGAAGTTCAGTGGGTAACAAAATCTGCTCCGCCAAGGCCTAACAAGAACTATACTTGCGTAAAGATGGCTGGTTAGCTTGATAACAAAGTCATAATTGTATTTCTTATTTTTTAAGTAGCAGACTTTCGTATTTTTAATAAACTCGAAGGTCTGCTTTTCTTATACTATCGCAAAAGTAAGTTTCCCTTTAGCTGCAACTTTCCCATCAACTGTTGCTATAGCCTCTCCCACACCCACAGGTCCTTTCCTTTTTATTATTTTTACTTCTAATTTCAATGTATCACCTGGCACTACTTGCTTTTTAAATCTTAAATTATCTATACCTCCAAAAAGTGCATTCTTTCCTTTATTTTCTTCCATAGACAATATTGCAACTGCACCTGTTTGTGCCAAAGCTTCTACAATTAATACCCCAGGCATTATTGGTTGCCCAGGAAAATGCCCTGCAAAATAAGGTTCATTAATACATACATTTTTATATGCTATACAGCTTTCTCCTGGAACATATTCTTCTACTCTATCTATCATTAAAAATGGTGCTCTCTGAGGTATTATTTTCATTATCTCATTTATATCTAACATCTCTTTTCCTTTCTGCTAAACTATTAGGGACGGGGTTAAATAGTTTAGCACTAAGCTATTTCTTAAGTTAAACTATTAGGGACGGAGTTAAATAGTTTAACAACTTAATTGTTATATAGCAAAACATTAATATTATATATTTTGTAGTGATTCGTGGGGACCGTTTTAGAAAATGTTACGAACGTATGTGAGTTACATTTTCTTAAATGGGGCAACGCAAAAATATATAATATTCATGTTTTGCAAATAATATAAATAAAATTTTCTTAAACTATTTAACTCCGTCCCTAATAGTTTAACTGTTACTTTGCAAATTACTAATTGTGCTAAACTATTTAACCCCGTCCCTAATAGTTTAGCTTTTTATTTTAAATAATGGAGTTCCATACTCTACCATATCTTCATTTTTAACACATACTTCAACTATTTCTCCATCAAAATCAGATTCTATTTCATTCATTAATTTCATAGCTTCCACAATGCACAAGACTTGACCTTGTGAAACTTGGTCCCCTACTTTTACAAAAGGATTATCTTTTGGAGAATTGCTACTGTAAAAAGTTCCTACCATTGGAGATTTAATTACTTTTAAGTTTTCTTCTGCTTCATTCTCTTTTTTATCTATATTTTCAGGGATTACTATTTTTTGAACTTTGTTAACTGTTATTTCATTATTAGTAGAATCTATTTGCCTCTCCAATTCCTTTTCTTTTGACATACTAATTTTAGTTCCATCCGAAAATTCGATATTTAGGTTATCTATTTTAGAATTTCCCATATCCTCCATTAACTTTTTAATATTTTCATAATCCATATTAAAATTCATTCCTTTCTTTCTAATTAGCCATTACATATTCTATAATTATTTTTTATTTATCCTTCATACTTTTTAAATAATATAGAACTATTATGTCCTCCAAATCCCAAAGAATTTGACATCGCATATTCTACATTAACTTTCCTACCTTCATTTGGTACAATATCTAAATCACATTCTTCATCTTTTACTTTATAATTTATTGTTGGAGGTACAAAATTATCTTGTATTGCCTTTGCAATAACTACAGCTTCAATACCGCCTGCTGCACCTAATAAATGACCTGTATTTCCTTTTGTAGAACTCATCATTACATTTTTACTTGCATCTCCAAAGGCTAATTTTACTGCAAGAGTTTCTCCTAAATCATTTAAATGTGTAGATGTTCCATGTGCATTTATATATGTTATATCTTCTGGTTTTACATTTGCTTCTTCCATTGCAATTTTCATTGCTTTAGCTGCTCCACTTCCGTCTGGTGATGGAGATGTTATATGATATGCATCTGAAGTTGCTCCATATCCTACTACTTCTGCATATATTTTTGCTTTTCTTTTTAATGCATGTTCTAATTCTTCTAAAACAAGTATGCCTGAACCTTCTCCCATTATAAATCCGCTTCTTTCTTTGTCAAAAGGTATACTTGCTCTATTTTTATCTTCTTCTCTACTTAAAGCTTTTATATTTGTAAAACCTGCTATTCCTGTTGGTGTTATAGAAGCTTCTGCTCCTCCTACTAACATAACATCTTGATATCCATGTTTTATAGTTCTAAAACCTTCTCCAATAGAATGTGTTCCACCTGCACAAGCTGTTACTATTGACATGGATTCTCCTTTTATTCCTAATTCTATTGCTATATTTCCTGCTGCCATATTAACTATTGACATTGGTATATACATTGGAGACACCCTATCTGGTCCTTTTTCCACCAATGCTCTATTATCTTTTTCTATTGTCGAAAGCCCTCCAATTCCTGCACTTACAATAATTCCTACTCTTTCCATGTCTGTATTTTCCAGAGTAATTTTTGCATCGTTTAACGCTTCTTTAGCAGCTATTACAGCATATTGAGAAAATAAATCCATTCTCTTAGATGCCTTCCTATCAAAATAATCATCTGGGTTATAATTTTTTACTTCTGCTGCAAGCTTTACCTTAAAATCAGTTGTATCGAAATGAGTAATTTTATCAATTCCACACTTTCCATTTTTTATTCCATTCCAAAATTCTTCTACATTATTTCCTATTGGTGTAATTGCTCCTAAGCCAGTAATAACAACTCTCTTCTCCATTTTTATATCTTCCTTTCTTCTTTAGAGAACATTCCCTTGTATTCATTTTTTCAAACATAAGTAGTGTTCCTCTAATTTTCATATCCTACATTACCATTCCTCCATCAATATTTATAACTTGACCAGTTATGTATGAACTTTCTTCACTACCTAAAAAATAAATGACATTTGCAACTTCTTCAGCAGAGCCCATCCTTTTTAAAGGAATTTGAGCATTTATGCCTTCTTTTACAGTATCTGATAAAACATCTGTCATATCTGTTTTTATAAATCCTGGTGCTACAGCATTCACTCTTATATTTCTTGAGGCAAGTTCTTTTGCTAGACTTTTAGTAAATCCAATTATTCCAGCCTTTGATGCAGAATAATTACATTGTCCTGCGTTTCCAACTACTCCTACTACTGATGATAAATTAATAATGCTCCCCTCTTTTTTCTTCATCATGTATGGAACAGCTGCCTTTGTTACATTAAATACACCTTTTAAATTTACTTGTATTACTCTATCAAATTCTTCTTCCTTCATTCTAATTAAAAGTGAATCTTTGGTTATTCCTGCATTATTTACCAAAACATCTATCTTTCCAAACTTTTCTATTGCCTGTTTTATCATTTCTTCTGATGCCTCATATGACGTTACATCTGACTTTATTAATAAAACATCTATGTCACTGTTTTGTGCTTTTATTTCTTTTTCTAAACTTTCTATATCTGTTTTATCTGATACATAATTTATTACTACATTAAAGCCTTGTTTTGCAAACCTTAATGCTACTTGCTTTCCTATTCCTCTTGACCCTCCTGTAATTAAAGCTACTTTTTTATCATCTTCCATTATAAAAATCTTCCTTTCTTAAATCCATTAAAGTATCATAATATGCAATTTACACAGTACTTCTCCAAATAACTTACAATACACTCAAATATATGTACTTTTCAAATCTTCTAAATAATTTACACTAAAATAGCTCGCTTGCATTATATACTTTAGCATCTTTATTTTCTTTTCTTACAAATCCAGTTAATACTTTTCCCGGCCCCACTTCTACAAAAGTATCTATTCCTTTTTCAAACATTAAATTTATTGCTTTATCAAACCTTACTGGGCTTATAATATGTTTTGCTAATATTTCTTTTATATTATCTTCTTTTTGGTACAATGTGCCGTCTATATTTTTTATTACTGGAATATTGCCTATGTTAAATCTTACTTTTTCCAATTCTTTTTCATATTTTTCTTTTGCTTCTTTTAGTTTTTCTGTATGAAATGGTCCACTTGTATTTAACTTAACTACCTTTTTTGCGCCATTTTCCTTTAAAGCTTCCATTGCAATTTCAACTGCATCACTATTTCCAGATATTACTGTTTGTGATGAATAATTATAATTTGCAGGGACTACAAACTTTCCTTTGCTTCTTATGTTGCTACATATTTCTTCTATTTTTTTACTATCTAACCCTATAATGGCTGACATTGAATATTCTTCTTTTGGCACATAATTTGCCATATAGTAACCTCTTTGTTTTAGCAACTTTATTCCATCTTCAAAGCTCAAATACCCTCCATATATTAAAGCTGGATATTCACCAAGACTTAGGCCAGTTGCAATTTCTGCCTTTATTCCTTTTTGTTTTAAAACTTCAAGCATTGCCAAGCTTGTGGTTGCAATAGCAATTTGTGTAAACTCTGTGTTATCTATTCCTTCACCTTCAAAGCAAATCTTTTTTATGTCCATTCCTGAAATTTCTGAAGCTTTTTCATATACTGTTCTTGCTTCTTCGTATTTTTCATATATTTCTTTTCCCATTCCAACTGTTTGTGCGCCTTGCCCTGGGAATAAAAATGCTACTTTCATCTATATATTCCTCCAATTGCATAGTTACATTGATTTTTTATTTAAATATATTTTCTTTATAACTTAATTTTGATTTAAATCTTATTTGTAACTTATATTTAGTTAAATCTTGCATTAATTTTACATTTATGTTTTAATTTTATATTTATCTTTCAATTTTATATTTATCTTTTAATTTTACATTTATGTTTTTTATATTTCTAGCAATATACTTCCTGTATTTAGTCCTCCACCATAGCCTAAAAGAATTATTTTATCTCCATCTTGTAACATATTCTTTTCAAACATTTCATTTAAAGCGATTGGTATACTTGCACAAAAGGTATTCCCAACATATTGAATATCTTTAAACATTTTTTCTTCTGGTATATTTAGCTTTGCAGTAATTGAATTTAAAATTCTTAAGTTTGATTGATGTGGAATTATATATTTTATACTATCTAAATTTTCTCCTGCAATCTCTAGTAGTTCATTAATATTTTTTACCGTCTCTGTAACTGCATATTTGTATACCGCTTTTCCATCCATATATATTTTAGATGTTGCTAAGCATGTTAATATTTCTGAATTTTTGCCATCACTTTTGATATTACTTTCATATTTTTTTTCTATATCCTCCTCTTGAATTACAGTAGCACCTGCACCATCTGACAGTATAATTGCAGTTCCAATATCCTCTTCATTAACATATTTCGAAAGTATATCTACCCCAATTATCATTGCAGTTTTTACTTTTCCTATAGCTATATAATTTCTTGCTATATCAAATGCATTTATATATCCACTACAGCCAGCTAGAATATCTAAGCACATACAGTTTTCTATTTGCAATTCTTTTTGTACTAAATATGAAATTCCTGGCATCAATCTTTGAGTCGTTGTACTAGCTACTATTATTAAATCTATATTAATTGTTTTATTTTTTATTGCTTCTTTTGCTGATTTAACTGCCATCTCTACTATATCTTCATTTGCATAATATCTTGTTCTTATTCCTGTTCTTTTTTCTATATATTCATCTGTAACTTTATATTTTTGAGCTAACATTTTGTTATCGATTTTTATTTCTGGTAGAAATTTTCCCGTTGATATTATTTTTATATGTTCCATTTGTACCTCTTTAAATTTTTATTTTTATATTTATATACCTTTTTAATATATTTTTCTATTAGTCTGACTGGTCAGATTCTATTACCTTGCGATAACCCTAACTAAATACATATCTGAGTCTACTTTTGTAATCTTACTTTAGTCAATAGTCCTTTATTTTTTTGTATTTTTGTGATAAAATAACACAAATTAATATAAAATAAATGTTACTATAATGCATTAACATCATACGAATTCAAAAAAACATAAATTATCAAACATATGAAAGGAATAAGGTTAAAATGACTGAAGATTATTTAAATAAACTTGAATTCAAAGAAATTAAATTAAAATTAGAAAAACACTGTAAAACTTATATAGCCAAAGAAAAGGCAAGAAATTTAGTACCTAGCTTTAAGAAATTGCAAGTAGAAAGTTTACTTTCCGAAACACTTGAAGCTTCAAATTTATGCGTTAGAAAATCTAACTTACCTAGCAATGAAATAGCTGACATATCTATTGCAATAAAAAGCTTGCAAAGCGGTAACTCTTTAAGTGCAAAGTCTTTATTGGAAATTGCAAACATCTTGAAACTTGCAAGAGAATTTAAAGAATATTTTTATAAAGACGAAGAATTTGATATTTCTGCATTTCCAAAATTAGATGGATATTTTTCTAGTTTATATTCAAACCCAAATATTGAAAGTAAAATATTTTCAAGTATTATAGATGAAGAAAATATTTCAGATGATGCTTCTTCACAGCTTTCTTCTTTAAGAAGAAATAGAAGAAAATTAGAAGCAGATATTAAAAATACTTTAGGAAATTTAATTCATTCTTCAACTTATTCAAAATATATAATGGAACCTATTATTACAATTAGGAATGATAGGTACGTTATACCTGTAAAAGAAGAATATCGAGGAAATGTTAAAGGTTTTATACATGACATGTCTGCAAGTGGCTCTACCGTGTTTATTGAGCCAATGTCCGTTTTTGAAATGAATAATAAAATTAATAATTTAAAAATAGAAGAAAATATAGAAATTGAAAAAATATTACAAAATTTATCTAGCTTATTGTTTAATTACACAAATGAGCTTTCTACTGATGTAAATTTAATTGGAACTTTAGATTTTATTTTTGCCAAAGCTAACTTTTCTAAAGAAATTGGCGGTATTTTACCTAAAATTAATGATACTAAATCCATTAATCTAATTCAAGCACGCCATCCATTAATTGATGAAAATGTAGTTGTACCAATAGATATAGAAATTGGTTCAAAATATAATTCATTAATTATTACAGGACCAAACACTGGTGGAAAAACTGTTACTTTAAAAACTTGCGGATTGCTTTGCATTATGGCATATTGTGGACTTTTTATTCCTGCAAGTGAAAACTCTAGTGTTTATGTTTTTGATAATGTTTTTGCAGATATAGGAGATGAACAAAGTATTCAAGAGTCTTTAAGTACTTTCTCTTCTCATATGTTAAACATAGTAAATATAATAAAGCATGCTACTTCTAATAGTCTGGTTTTATTAGATGAACTTGGCTCTGGTACAGATCCACTAGAAGGTGCAAATTTAGCAATTAGTATCTTAGAACATTTTAATAAATTAGGTACTATTACCATTGCTACAACACATTATCAAGAAATAAAAAATTATGCTCTTGTAAATGACGGTTTTGAAAATGCAAGTTCTGAATTTGATATTGAGCATTTAAAACCAACGTACAAGCTATTAATTGGAATTCCTGGAAAAAGTAATGCTTTTGCAATTAGCCAAAAATTAGGTCTTCCCGACACTATTTTAAATAGGGCAAAACAACTTTTAAATAATGATGATATAAGCATTGAAGAACTTTTAAAAAATATTTATGATGATAAAATACAAATTGAAAGAGAAAAAAATGAAATTACAAAAAACTTAAATCAAGTTCAATCTTTAAGGAAATCTTTAGAAAAAGATAACTCTAGGCAAAAAGAAAGGGAAAAACAACTTGCCGAAAATGCAAAAATTCAAGCTCAAGACATTATTCTTTCAGCTAAAGATGAGGCAAACTCTACTATTAAAGAGTTGGATAATATTTATGCAAAATTCAAAAATTTAGAAAATATTGATTTTACTTCACTTAATGACACTGAAATTGCAAATATTATAAGAAATAACTTCGATGTCTCTTCTATTTCAAGGGCTAATAAATTTAGAAACAAACTAAATGAAAGCTTATCTTCAATAAACCGTAACCCTGGAGAAGAAACTTCTACTGTACTTACTAAAAAGGATTTAAAAGTTGGCATGATTGTAAATTTAAAAAATATTAATGAACCTGCTACTATCTATTCCCTATCTGGAAAAAATGACTCTTTGCAAGTTCAAATTGGAAGTGCAAAACTTACAATAAAAGTTAGTGATATTTTAAACATTAAAGCCAATACTAAAAGCCATACTAATTCTAAAGTTAATTATAGTAATTCAGAAAAAGCAAAACATATTAATACTGAAATTAATGTAATTGGTCAAAATGTTGACGAAGCCATTTTTGTTATAGATAAATATTTGGACGATTGCTATATTTCAAAGCTTAGCCCTATTCGTATTGTTCATGGTAAGGGTACTGGCAAACTTCGCGAGGGTATTCACGCATTTTTAAAAAATCACCCTCATGTTAAAAGTTTTAGACTTGGCACCTTTGGTGAAGGTGAAATGGGAGTTACTATTGTAGAATTAAATTAATTGAATTTAAAACACGGACTTTTGCGTTTGATTTTCAAGCAACAGTTGCTTAATGATTTGAAAATCGAACACCAAGGTCCGCGTTAAAATTTCATTTTGTAACCCAAATTTCCCATCTTTAAAATTTATTTTTGTAACTCAAGGTCTACGCCTTTAAAATTTATTTCTATAAATCAAGTTCCCCGTCTTCAAAATTTATTTTTTTACTCAAGGTTCTTCCTTTATTATTAACCTTTATATTCTCCACCATTAATATGCATAACTTGACCTGTAACATATGATGAATCTGAACTTGCTAAATATATAAATAGTGGTGCTATTTCATATGGATGACCTGCTCTTCCCATTGGTGCATCTGAACCTAATGTTGGTATTTTTTCTGCCTCCCAACAAGCTGGTTGCAAAGGTGTCCAAAATACTCCTGGAGACACTGCATTTACTCTTATATTTTTCTCTGCTAAATTAGTTGCAAGTGACCTCGTAAAACCTACAATTGCACTTTTACTTGTTACATAATCTATTAATTCTGGCTCTCCTTTAAAGGTAGTTATGGAAGTTACATTTATAATGCTTGAACCTGGTAACATGTGTTTTAATGCTTTTTTAGTTAAATAAAACATTGCATATACATTAGTCTTCATAGTCAAATCAAATTGTTCGTCTGTTATATCTAATAAACTTTTTTGTTGATACTGAACCCCTGCATTATTTACTAAAATATCTATTTTTCCAAACTTATTTATAGTTTCATCTACTATTTTATCACAAAAACTATTATCCTTTATATCTCCTGCAAGTAATATACATGTTCCCCCAAGTCTTTCTATAAATTCTTTGGTTTCCTCTGCATCTTTATGTTCATTATAATAGGCAATTACTACAGTTGCCCCTTCTTTTACAAATCCAACTGCTACCGCTCTACCTATTCCAGAATCCCCACCTGTTATAATTGCTACTTTATTCATAAGTTTTCCAGAACCTCTATAATATGGATTATTAAATATAGGTCTAGGTGTCATTAAATATTCCATTCCTGGCTGAGTGTCTTGATGCTGTGGAGGAAATTCCAGCTTATAGTCTTTACATATTAAGCCATATCCTTGTTCGTTTATGTATTTTAAACCATAATCATCTTGACCATTATTGTTTGAAGTATAATATTTATAATTCATTTTTTTCACCCCTTTTATTTTATTCAAAGTAATAAGTTTTGGTGTATAAAGATGAAAAAAAGCGAACGAAAATTGAAGTGAACCCTCCTTATTAAACTTTTTTGACTAATAATTTGGATTCACATCAATTTTCGTTCGCTTTAAATATTCTTTCTTTTAACTAACTTCATTTATCTTAATATCTCTAACGTGATCAATTTTCTCCCATTTTGTTTCCCTTTTAAATAAACATTTAAAATTAATTAGTAGCCATGAACCAAGGAATATTGGATAAAATATTAGTCCTTTAATCATTGGTCTTATTGGCTTTTTATCTAGTAGCATTATTACTATTGCTGTTAATATTGGGAATAAAAACGTTGGTATTAAATATCTTACAGCATTTACTAATAAATCTAGCCATGTCATTCCATTAAATACATAAATTATTACATTTATCGCTAATAATACTAATGTTAATATGAACATTGGAATACTTCCTAATATATATAGTAAACCATCAAAGTTCATTAAGGTTTTCTTTTCTTTTACTGCAGCTGCAAGTAATCCTGTATATTCTTTCATACATTGAATATGTCCAACAGTCCATCTTGTTCTTTGTGACCAAGATTGCTTGAAACCTACTGGCTGTTCGTCATATACTATTGCATCTGTTGCCCATCCTAATCTTTTACCTGCAATTATTCTTTTTAGTGAAAATTCTATATCTTCAGTAAGTGTTTTGGTGTTCCATCCCTCTGGTTTTACAACATCAAATTTTACCATAAAACCTGTACCATTTATTAATGGAGATAGTCCCAAATTATACCTTGCTAAATGATAAAATCTATTCATTGTCCAATAAAAGATTGCATATCCTGCTGAAATCCAACTATCTGTAGGGTTTTTAATATCTCTATATCCTTGAACAACATCTTCACCTTGACATAGTTTTTTGTTCATAGCTTTTAAGAAATTTACATCAACTATATTATCTGCATCAAACACACAAAACGCATCATATGGTGCATCTTCTTCAATTTTTTGGTTTAAAAACCATTGCATTGCATAGCCTTTCGTTCTCTTTGTATCATCAAATCTTTCATAAACTAAAGCCCCTGCATTTCTTGCAATTTCAGCTGTATTGTCTGTGCAATTGTCTGCTATAACATATATATCATATAACTCCTTTGGATAATCTTGTTTTTTCAAACTTTCAATTAAGTTGCCTACTACTTTAGATTCATTATGAGCTGGAATAATTAGCATAAAACGATTATTTTTTTCTTCTATAATTGGTTTATCTTTTAATTTAATTAATGAACATACACTTACAATTAGTTGATATAACCAGAATATTGTTACTACCCAAACTAATGCTTGTTGTATCATATATAAATACTCCATTTTTCACTCCTCATTTATACTACTTATTATATTTAAGTTCTGGAAACATTATACTCTTTAATATATTTTTTTACAATATTATTAATAAATTTTTAAGATTTGATATTCTTTTAATATTTAGATTAAATTATTTTTGTGTATTATCATTACAATTTTTTAATTTAACACAATATTTTACCCTCAATCTAATATATATTATATTTTATTTTATGTTATATTACTTAATTTTATGCTTCTACTCTTCTTCATGCACTTCTAAATCTTTCATACTTAAATTAATTCTTCCTTGACTATCTATATCTGTAACTTTTACTGTTACTTCATCTCCAATTGCTAAAACATCTTCAACTTTTTCTACTCTTTTACTTGATATCTTAGATATATGAAGTAAACCTTCTTTTCCTGCACCTAAATCTATAAATGCACCAAATGAAACTATTCTACTTACCTTTCCATCATAAATTTTTCCTGGTTCAATTTCTCTTGTAATTTCTTCAATCATCTTTAAGGCCTTTGGTCCATCTTGTCCTTCTACTGAGTAAATGCAAACTCTGCCGTCCTCTTCTATATCTATTTTTACACCTGTTGCATCTATTATTTTATTAATCATTTTTCCACCAGGTCCTATTACATCCTTTATTTTGTCTACTGGTATATTTAACGTTAATATTCTTGGAGCATATTTTGAAATATCTGCTCTTGGCTTGTCTATTACTGGTGCCATTATATTATCTAAAATATAGTCTCTTGCTACTTTTGTTCTTTCGAATGCTTCTTTTATTATGTCATAAGTTAAACCATCTATTTTTATATCTACTTGTATTGCAGTAATTCCGTCTTTTGTTCCTCCTACCTTGAAGTCCATATCTCCGAAGAAATCTTCTATTCCTTGAATATCTGTAAGCATTATATAGTCATTTGGATTATCTTTGCTTGTTACTAAACCTGTTGATATACCTGCAACTGGCTTTTTAATTGGAACACCTGCATCCATTAAAGCTAGTGTACTTCCACATATACTTGCTTGTGATGTTGAACCATTTGAAGATAATACTTCTGATACAACTCTTATTGTATATGGGAATTCTTCTTCTGATGGAAGTACTGGAACTAATGCTTTTTCTGCTAAAGCTCCATGCCCTACTTCTCTTCTTCCTGGTCCACGAGATGGTCTTGCTTCTCCTACTGAATATGAAGGGAAGTTATAGTGGTGAATATATCTTTTTGAAGTTTCCTCGTCAACACCATCTAACATTTGCTCTTCGCTCTTCATTCCTAATGTTGCAATTGACATTACTTGTGTTTGACCTCTTGTAAATAATGCACTTCCATGAACTCTTGGAAGTATTCCTACTTCACATGAAAGAGGTCTTATTTCATCTAACTTTCTTCCATCTGGACGTTTATGCTCAACAAATATCATTTCTCTAACACATTTTTTCTCTAAGTCGTGAACACTATCTGCTATAGCTTGTTTCTTTTCTTCTGCAACTTCCTCGCCATATTTTTCTATATAATAATTTGTAATATCTTCTGTTATTTTCTCTATATTGGCATCTCTAATTTCTTTGTCTACTGCTTGCACATCTTGGTACATTCTATCTTTGAAATTAGCTTCTACCTCAGCATATACCTCTGGATCTGTTGCAAAAGATTGATATTCAAATTTTGGTTTTCCTATATCGTTTTTAATTTCAGTTATAAAATCACAAATTTTCTTTATTTCAACATGTGCTTTTTTTATGGCTTCTAACATTATATCGTTTGGTATTTCATCAGCACCTGCCTCTATCATTGTTATTTTCTCTTGTGTTGCAGCAACTGTTAATGTAAGCCTTGATTTTTCTCTTTGTTCTACTGTTGGGTTTATTATTATTTCATCATTAACATATCCAACATTTACTGCAGCTGTTGGTCCACCAAATGGTATATCTGAAATTGAAAGTGCAGCAGAAGCACCAATCATTGCACATACTTCTGGACTATTGTCTTGTTCAACAGAAAGCACTGTTGCCACAACACATACATCATTTCTAAAATCTTTTGGAAATAATGGACGAAGTGGTCTATCTATTGCTCTTGATGTTAATATTGCTTTGTCTGCTGGTTTTCCTTCTCTTTTTATAAAACTACCTGGAATTTTTCCTACCGCATATAATTTTTCTTCATAATCTACTGAAAGTGGGAAAAAGTCTACTCCCTCTTTTGGTTCTTTTGCTGCTGTAACATTTACCATTACAACAGTATCTCCATACCTTACAACTACACTACCATTTGCAAGTTCTGCTATTTTTCCTGTTTCTATTGTTAATTTTCTTCCTGCTAATTCTGTTTCATACGTTTTAAACATAATTTTTTACTCCCTTCACTGTATTTTAACAATACTTTATTAGAGTAACCTCTACAAAATATTATCTTAGGATTAATTTCTTATTAATATTTTGTACAAGCTACTAACTAATTATAAGTATTGTTAATTTTTATTACACCATTATTTGTATATTCAAAAATAGGACGTTTTACTTTTTTTTGGCAAAACGTCCTTGAAGACTATTTTCTTAATCCTAGCTTTTCAACTATGTCTCTATATCTTTGAACATCTTTGTCACTTAGATATTTTAGTAAACTTCTTCTTGAGCCAACCATTTTTAGAAGACCTCTTCTTGAATGATTGTCTTTTGTGTGAACCTTTAAATGTTCTGTTAGCTCATTAATTCTTTCTGTTAAAAGAGCTATTTGAACTTCTGGAGAACCAGTGTCATTTTCGTCTCTTTTGTAAGTATTAATGATTTCTTGTTTTCTTTCCTTTGTCATATTTTGCACCTCCTATTTTTTATATGCCTTAAACTGAGTTTTAGTGGTGTAATTTTTTCCTAAAGCTAAGTATAAGGTAATTTTTAGCATTATTATAATAACATAATTTTCTAAAAAATACAATAGTTTTAAGGAATATTATTACATAAAACCTTATTTATTCTCCATTCTGATAGTTCTGGTTTTATTTTTTTATCTAATATTACACAACCATTATTTATATACTTAGTTATATTCCCATTACTTTTTCTACAATTCTTTTACATAAATCAACTGTCTTTTCTATTAAAATATTAATTTCTTCTGTATTATTTGTCTTTTTTATTTCTGACATATCTTTAAGATTTTCTATAACATCATATAAATGTTTAAATGTTATATTATTGGTCATACTAGTTTGTATTCCACATTGATATATATGTGTTGGAAATTCAGCCACTAAATGTGAATTTGATTTCATAATGCCTTGAAAATTAAATAATGTATCTTCATAATATCTTCCTTCTGCAAATCTAATGTTATTCTTATTTAAATATTCTCTGTTCCAACATTTGCTCCAAATGTTCATATAATCATCTTCTGCTGCTTTAAACTTTTTTGTGCACTCTTCTTCTGATGGAATTACTAAATCGTTTCTATTACCAGAAAATTTAAAACCAAGATATACTAAGTCAACATTACTATTCCCTATTATGTCATCTATTTTTTTTAGTGTATCCTTTTCATATAACTTATCATCTGAATCCAAAAAAATTATGTATTCACCTTTTGCTGCATTTAATCCTGTATTTCTTGCCCCTCCTGCTCTTCTATTTTCATTGTTTTGTAATGCCTTTACTTTTCCACCATACTGTTTTATTATTTCAAAAGTTTTATCTTTAGAACAATCATCTACAACTATTAATTCGTAATTTTCAAAACTTTGTTCTAATACACTATCTATGCTTCCCTGTATGTATTTTTCTGCATTGTATGCTGGCATCACTATACTAAATCTTAAATTTTCCATATCTTTTTCCTTTCCATTATACAAACTTAATTAGCACATATTAATTATTTCTTTGCCTCTCACATTATTATATAATTTTTTATTTAAGTAATGTTAATTCATTTTCTTTATTCTTTCCATAGCTTCAATAGTATTTTCTCTACTACCAAATGCAGTTAATCTAAAATACCCTTCTCCACTTGGTCCAAATCCAGAACCTGGTGTACCGACAATATTTACATCATTCAATAATTTATCAAAAAAATCCCATGATTTCATATTGTTTGGAGTTTTTAACCATATATAAGGTGAATTAATTCCTCCATATACTGTATAACCTGCATTTACAAGACCATCTCTTATTATTTTAGCATTTTCCTGATAATATTCAATATTTTCTTTTACTTGCTTTTGCCCTTCTTCTGAATATACTGCTTCAGCTGCCCTTTGCGTTACATAGGATACACCATTAAATTTAGTAGTCTGACGTCTATTCCATAGCTTATTTAATTGTATTCCTTCTACCTGTAGCTCTTTAGGTACAACAGTATATGCACATCTTAAACCAGTAAATCCTGCTGTTTTAGAAAAACTTCTAAATTCTATAGCTACTTCCTTTGCCCCTTCTACTTCATATATACTATGTGGCACATCGTCTTCAACTATAAATCTCTCATAAGCTGAATCAAACAAGATTATTGCTTTATTATCTTTTGCATAATCAATCCATTTTTTTAATTCAGCTTTTTTAAGCACTGTACCCGTTGGATTATTGGGAAAACATAAATATATTAAGTCTACTTGCTCTTTTGGAAGTTCTGGTTCGAAATTATTTTCTGCATTTACTGACATATACACAATTTTATTAAACTTTCCAGTTCGTTCTTCATATTCACCTGCTCTACCTGCCATTACATTTGTATCTAAGTACACAGGATATACTGGATCAGTAATAGCTATAACATTATTTTCATCAAATAATTCCTGTATATTTCCAGTATCACATTTAGCTCCATCAGATACAAAAATTTCATCTTTTTCTATATTAACTCCTCTTCTTTTATAATCATATTCTACTATTTTTTCTCTTAAAAAATCATACCCTTGCTCTGGTCCATAGCCTTTAAAGCTTTCTTTTCGTCCCATTTCATCAGTAGCCTTTTTCATACTTTCTACAACAGCTGGCACTATTGGAAGCGTTACATCTCCTATTCCTAACTTTATTACTTTTTTATCAGGATTTTTTTCACTAAATTCACTTACTTTTTTTGCTACAGTTGAAAATAAGTAGCTATCTTGTAATTTTAAATAATTTTTATTTATCTTTACCATAATCATTTCCTTTCTTTTTCTGAATCAATTAAATATCCTTCAAACACAATATTAGCCGGTCCAGTCATATACACATGATTATCTTTTTCATTCCACTCTATTTCTAGATTACCTCCTAATAATTTTACAATAATAGGAGTATTTTTCTTTGCATATCCATTTAATATTGTTGCAACAACTGAAGCACATGCTCCTGTTCCACAAGCTAGTGTTTCTCCTGAACCTCTTTCCCATACTCTCATTTTTAGATAATTTTCATTAACGATTTCTATAAATTCTACATTCACTTTTTTAGGAAAATGGTTATCTACTTCTACTACTTTTCCATACTTTTCTAATTCAAATTCTTCTACACTTTTTTCATTCAAATTTTCTTCTACATCTTTTATAGTTTGTAACGTATTTTTTGTTCCTTTTATAAAAGCTACTGCATGTGGATTTCCCATTGATACACAAGTAAATTTAAATTTTTTATCTAACACTTGTAATTCTAAATTTTTAACAGGAATTTCATTTTTTGTAGGAATTACTGGAATTTTTTCTGGCTCTAAAATTGGTTCTCCCATATCCACTCTTACTGTTTTTACTTCTCCCTTTTCTACATTTAGCTTTAACCTCTTTATTCCAGCTAATGTTTCTATAGTTATTTTCTCTTTTTTTGTAAGTCCTTTATCATACACAAATTTTCCAACACATCTGATTCCATTTCCACACATTTCAGCCTCACTACCATCACTATTAAACATTCTCATCTTGAAATCAGCTATATTGCTTTTACAAATTAGAATTAGTCCATCTGAACCTACTCCAAAATGCCTGTTACTTACAATTTGAGCTAGGCGTGATATATCTTCTATTTTTTGCTCATTTGAAAAGCAATCAATATAAACATAGTCATTGCCTAGCCCTTCCATTTTTGTAAATTTCATAGTTTTCACCTCTACAGGTATTAATATCAAATAAAATTGTATTTACAACTTCACTTCTAGTATTCTATCATATTTTATTCCTAATTAGCAATATTATTTCCTAATAAAAATTGAATTTTAGTGAGTCTTTTTATTATAAATTATATATTGTCAGCACATACCGCTCCTATCATACCAGCATCATTATCAAGCTTACCAAACACAAATTTCGGAGTATCAAATCTATATTGTGCCTTATCTATTTTATTTAATAACTTACTATAAAAAACATCTTTAAAATGCACGAAACTTCCACCAAAACATATTACCTCTGGCTCTATTATATTAACAATATTTGAAATTCCCAAAACTAAATTATCCACATATTCGTCTATAATATTTTCCATAACAGTATCATGTATATTATTTAATACAAATTCCAATATTTGTTTTGATGATACATTTTCATTTAAATTAAACTTCTCTATTACGGATTTTTTAAAGGCTTTCATGGAGCAATATGTTTCAAAGCACCCTTTATTTCCGCATTTGCAAGGATTTCCATCCTTTTGTATTATCATATGACCATATTCAGACCCTTCACTTCTTTTAGGCTCTATTAATTTTCCGTTATAAAAAGTTGCTCCTCCTATTCCTGTACCCAAACATAGAAATACCGCATCGGAATAATCCTTTAATGCTCCATATTGTTTTTCAGCAATACCTGCACATTTTGCATCATTTCTAGCAATAACTGGTACACCATAGTATTCCTCTAAATCATGTGCTAAATCAAACTCTTGTAAATTTAAATTATATATTTCTTTTATTACATTACCTTTTACTTTTCCTGGACTTGCTATTCCTATTTTTTCTATAAGGCACATAGGAGAACCAACTGTTCTTAATACATCAGATATATTATAAATGATTACATCCCTTATATATTGTTTTATTTCTTCTTCACCTTTATCATTTATTACTAAATCTTGTTCTTTTTTTATTACTATTTTTCCACTTTCATTTACAATTCCTACTCCTACATGACTTCCACCCAAATCTACTCCTATTTTCATTTTTTCCACATCCTATCTAACTTTTCTAAATTAGAAGATTTTATTACACAAGACTTCCTTTACACTTTTATAATATATCTGTAGTTGAAAGCAAAAATTCACCCATATAGACTTGAAGACATGGTACAAGCACTATTAAAACAAATAATATTAAAACTGCACCTACTAAAGAATATGCCACTTGTGGTAATATTTTTGTAATTCTACCTAATATATTTTCAATATCTATTTCCATGTATTTCATTAACTTATCCATCATTTCTGTCAAATCTGTTTGCATTCCTATTTTTAACATCTCAGTAATCATTGGAGAAGACAAACCAGACTTTTCAAATGGCTCAATCCAAGAAGACCCTTCAACTATATTATTTATTGCTGTTTCCACCATTGATATAAACATTTGATTTTTAACTACATTTTTACTCACTTCTAATGCTTCTTGAACTCTCATTCCATTATCTATGTTTAGACTCATTGCTTTTATAAATCTTGAGAAATCTAAAGAATATATTAATTTTCCAAATATCGGCATTTTGTATTTAAAATAATCTATGTTATATCTTCCTTTTTGAGTACTTTTATAACACATAAACATTGATACTATTGCTATAATTGCCAATACTGGTATATACCATGAACGCAAAATTGCATTTATAAAGTTAAAGAATCCTATTGTTATATCTGGAAGTTGCTCTGTACTTCCAACTGAATCATAAACTCCTTGTATTGTTGGTACAGCAATTAAAGTTCCTACAACTAATAAAAGCATTAGAACTATAAATTGTAATATATTTGGCAATAATATTGATTTCACTTTTTTATTAATTCTATTTGCATCATTTAAATAAGTTTGTGCTTGCTCTAAAGAATTTACAAGAGTTCCTGTCAATTCACCTACTTTTATCAAGTTCACATAAATATATGGAAATATATCTGAATAGTATTCCATTGTTGTATACATATATTCTCCAGCTTCTACTCCAGCCAAAATATCTTCAATAATTGCCTTTAAAGTTACATTTTGTGTACTTTCTAAAATTGTATTTAGAGCATGTATGTTATTAAATTCCGCTTTTTTTAACACATATAAGTTTTGAGTAAATACACATAAGTCCCTATTCGTTACCTTCTGCCCAGTAGCTAGAATTTCCTTTAAAGTTGCACTTTTTTTATTTTCAGAATCTTCATTTGATACATTTCTTTTAGCTCTATTCATTGCATATTTAGAATATTTAACTTGAATAACATCTATTGGTGTCAAATCATTATTTTTTAATTTTTCTACCAAATTTTGTTTACTTATTGCTTGAACTCTGTTCTTTACCATTTGACCATTTTTAGTTATTGCTCTATATATGTACTCTGCCATTTGTTTCCTCCTTTTTGGAATTTAATAAATTGCTAATTTATCATTCAATTCATCTAATGTTGTAATTCCACTTAAAACTTTTTTTATACCGTCTATAACAAGAGGTTTGTAACTTCCTTTTAATGCCTGTTTTCTTATTTCTTCACTTGGTGCATTTTGAGATATAAGTTTCCTTATTTCATCATCTATAATTAATACCTCAAATATTCCTATTCTATCATAGTATCCAGTATAATTACATTTTTCACAGCCAGTAATATCAAAAGTTTTCTTATTAGTAAAGTTAAGTTTTACTTTATATTTATTAGCTATTTTAGTCATTATATTAATTTCGTCTTCTCTAAAATCTCTTTGTTTTGCACAATGTGGACAAACTCTTCTAACAAGTCTTTGTGACACAGCTGTTGCTAAAGTTTCTGACATATCATAATTTGAAAGTCCTAATTTTCTTAATCTTGTTATAACTCCTATAGAATCTATTGTATGTATTGTAGATAATACATAATGACCTGTTTGACCAGCCTGCATAGCTATTTCTGCTGTTTCTTTATCTCTTATTTCTCCAACTAATATTATATTTGGATCTTGCCTTAGTGCTGTTCTTAATGAATCTGAAAAAGAAATTTTTGAATCTATTTCTATTTGGTTTAAACCAGGTATACGAATTTCTACTGGATCTTCTATTGTTGTAATGTTTACTTCTGGTCTATTTAAGTGATTTATAATACTATATAAAGTAGTAGTTTTTCCTTCACCTGTTGGAGCCGCTATAATTGTAACGCAATTTCTTTTATTAAAACATTCATTTAATAATTTTTCATCTTCTGGAAAGCCTAATTCATACACTTTTTTTATTGTTGAATTCTTCTTTAATAATCTTAAAACAAACTTTTCTCCATATATATTTTTTTGTGAAGAAACACGTATATTGTATGCTGGGTAACTTATAATTCTACCATCTTGTGCTTCTTGTTTTTCTTCATGCATATTAGATATTGCTTTTAATCTTCCTATTAATTGTTGTTGTTTTTCTTTATCCAATGTAACTGCAGTAATCAAATTTCCATCTATTCTATATCTTATCCTTACTCTATCTTCTAATGGTTCAATATGTATATCGCTTGCTCTTTTCTCCATAGCTGTTTTAATAATAGTATCTAATAAAGCAGTTATATCCATATTAGGATTAATTTTATCTGCTACTGTCCCTTCAAATGTAGCTAATATTTTGTCTATATCACTTTCAAAAGTAATATATTTTTCCATTATTAAACCTCTATTTAACAATAGCAATCTTATTTTGTCTATTGCTTTCTCATCAGAAGTATCTGCAAAGCAAACTTTTACTTTTCCATTTTGTTTACTAAATGGTATTGCTTTGTAACGCTTCGCTATATCTATTGAAATATAATCTGTAATGTTTAATTGCATATCTTCTGTTTTTAATAATATTGCATTTTCCCCTAATATTTCTCCTATTGCATTAATTAAAAGTTGTGAATCACATAGTTTTAGAATATTTATTATATCGCCTAATTTTTTTCTAGGGAAATTTTTCTGATATTCTAGTGCTCTTTGTATATCATCTTCTGTTATTATTTTTCTTTTTGCAAGCTCAATTCCAAGTGGTTCTGTTTGTTTTTGTAGCATATAAATTTCCTCCTCTTTTGTTCTATTTATTTTACATTAGTTCTATTTATTTCTAATTTTAAGTCTTTTATACATTATTATTTACAATCAAATTATTTACCAATACTTTAGTGCATAGCTTGTAGTTGTTGCCAATTCTTCATTTTTATTTAATTCTATTTTTACTTTTAAAATATTTTTTTCATTGTCGAAAATCTTCTCAAAATGGCAATTTGACACCTCATTGCACACCTTTAAATTATCTCTATATATTCCATTATCCTTAAAAGTATACTTTACTCCACTTTCAAATTCGATTTCATTATTTGTTACATTAATAGTATCCCTATTAGTTTTACAATCCGCTAAAAAAATTACATTAAACTTATTAAGCTCTGCCATATACTTTCCTCTTTCAGATATATAGCTAGAATTCTTCATAGCATTTGAGGTAATTAATGTTAATGCTGAAAGTACTATAATTAAAACTAATATATATATTATTAAAGCTATTAATGTTATTCCTTTTTCAGATTTAAAATTACTCATATTTATATTCCTTTACTTTTAATTTTTTAATAGTATATTCTTCATTATGATTCATATAGTTATAGTCTACCTTTATAGTAACTACTTTTATAATATCTTCTTTTTTACTATTCATATCACTATATTTTTCTACAGAAATTGATGTATTATATGCATCTGGTATATCAAATTTACTTCTTAATGTATCGTTCAAATTATTATCTACATCCTCATAATTTAATATGTCAGTTTCTTCTGCTATTTTTATAGCATAATCTACTGCTAATGCATTTAATCTAACAGCGGTAGAATGACTATATATGTTATAAAAAAGACTAGAAATAAGTCCAACAAATATTACTATTACACATATGGAAATTGCTAAATCTACTCCTGTTATTCCTTTATTCTGTTTTATTTTTATAAAATTACCCATTTAAACCACCCTAGATTCATTAGTATAGTTACTATAATGTTGAAAATACATAATAAATAAGCAATAGGCATCTTTTTAATTGAATTCTTATTTCCTATAATCGTTTGTAATAAATATTTTATTGCTATTGCTAATAAAGTTACAAAAATTGTTACAAATAAATTAACTTTTCCTCCGAATCCCAACATTATTACAATTAATAATATTATTTGTATACTATAATTGTTTTCTAATTTTCTTCTTAAATAAAAAGTATCACATATAAGTAATGTTAATATTATAAATAGATACATAACATATATATATACATTTGTAATTCGTAATATATATAGATATATCATATATGATGAAACTATAATTAACTCATAAAGTAATACTCCTACATTAATTACTCTTTTTTCTTTGTCAATACCTGCTATTATTATAAGTCCTAAAATATATAATAAATTAAAAGCTAAATATACAATTATTTCTACATTATTTATTTGTGTTCCATACAAGACTGAGATTGAAAATGCCACAAATATTAGTCCTGTAAAGAATTCTATTATTATGTATTTTGGGCTTATTTTTTCTTTACAATATCTACACTTTCCTTTCAAGCATATATAACTTATAACAGGAATCATATCAAAAAAAGATAATTTGTGTTTACACTTTGGGCAATATGATCTTTTATGAGTTATATCTTCATGTAGTGGTAATCTATGAATTGCTAGTGTAGAAAAACTACCCGCTAATAAACCTATAAAAAAAATTGTTATATATATTATTATCTCCATTATTTTTCCCACTTATATAAATAAAGAGCTACCTAAATATGTTGACTTTTCAATAGGTAACTCATTATATTTAGTTTATGACCTTAGTTTTGTCATTTTAATACTCAATAACTCTATCTATTACTTCCATTTTCACGTTCAATTATATTTTGAGCTATATCATATATAGTTTGTAAAGTTTGATCTGTTTCTTTTTGAGCATTTATTGCCATATCTCTTGCTTGTTGTGCTTGCTCCCATACTCCATTTTGACCAACAACTGTTACTATACTAACTGACGCTAATATAATTAGTACAATTATTGTTACAACTAATGCTACTAAAGTTACACCCTTTTCTGATTTTAGCATATTAACAACCTCCTTCTATTTTTTGTTTTTTATTATAGTTAATGATTAATTCTCCCTGTCATATATAAACACATTTGTGTATTATTTCTTGCCTGTATTTCCCCATAAACCAGTTTGAGTATTAGTTTTTGATGTATTTGTACTATTTTTTGATTCTTCATTTGTGTTTGTTTTATCGTTAGTTGTTGAATTTGTTTTATCATCTTCCTCTTTATCTGTAGTATTTGACTTGTCACTTGTATTTGTTTTGTTGTTTTTATCACTTTCACTGTCATCGTTAACCGTGTTTGTTTTGTCCTTTGTAGTTGTGTTAGTTTTGTCTTTTGACGTTGTATTAGTCTTGTCTTTTGATGTTGTATTTGTTTTCTCGCTTTCTGTATTAGTCTTATCCCCTGTAGTTGAATTTGTTTTTTCTTCATCTTCCTCGTCACTATTTTCTTCTTCTACTAGAAATGGATTAATTTTCCCAGCAACATAAGATTTGTCTTTCTTATATTTTTCCAAATCAGAACCATCAATTTTATAAGTCATACTTGTTTCTTCCAGTTCAGTAACTTCTTCTGAAACTTCATTTTTTATTCCTTCAGGCGTTGAATATGCTACTCTATTAGGAACTATTTTATTTATTGGATTATAATCATAAAATATAATAGATAACACTAAAATTACTGCTACAAATAATAATAGTGAAACTCCAATTTCTTTTAATACAGATTTAAACATAATCTAATTTCCTTTCTAATATGTGATTTTTACATTTTTTACAGTAAATGTCGCCTTTAATACGCTACCATCTTCTTCTTTAGAAACCATTTTGAAATTCTTTATTCTATAATTAAGTTTTGAATCATTTTCTATTGCCTCTATAAAATTAGTAATTCCTACATATGTTCCTTCTACAACGAAATTTATGTCTGTAACCCCTTCATAATCACCTGTAACTTCTGTAAACTCTGTGTAAACTCCTGCTTCAGTAGCATGTGTTCCCAATTGAGTATATAAAAAATCTATTTGATAAGTTTTTTCTGTCATAGCATTTACTATTTCTTTTTCTGAAGTATTTGCTGTTAACTTCATAAATTCTTCTTTTGCTTCTGCCATTTTTTTGCTTTCTGAATTTAGTTCACTATCTTTTCCAAGATAATAGTCAGTAGTCAATTTATTTGTTTCTGCTATTTTGGCATCAATTTGATAGTTCTTATCTGCTAATTGTTTTATACTTGGAAGTTCAAAGTTACCAATTTTTACACCTGCTAAACCTATAAATAGCATTAAAAATATTGCAAATATTATAATTCCTATTAATACTACTTTTTTCATGGCAACTCTCCTTTTATAACAATTTTTATTTTTCCTTCTGCACTTGTACCTGGAGAAGATGTTACATTATTAAGAATTTTTCCATCTTTTATTTCACTTATAAAGAATCCCAATAAATCATATCTTGAAGATTGAACTTCTATAGAAACTTCTTTATCTACCGTATTTTCTATTGATGTTAGTGATATATCTCCATTTGGTATTGCACTCATCAACTCACTCAATAAAGTTGGTATTACATTTTTATCTTCATTTTGAGTTGTTTTATTCTTTGAATAACTAGTTAAATTATTTTTCATATCTACATATTTAGTAGTATTAGCTTTTATTTTTAATAAATCTACCTCTGCCTTTACCATTTGTTCTTTATTATTTTCATAAACACTATTTACTTCATCTAGCTTTACTGTCATTTGACTATTTAATATCATTGTTAATGCTATATACATCATACACAATTCTGCTAGTCCAACTGTTAACCTTATTAACCACTTTTTAGGTTCATCTGCATATGTCTTAAATTTACCATTTCCAGACTTACCATTTTTTTGACTACTTCCTATTTCTTTTGTTAATATATCTGGTATGCTATCTGAAAGTGTTTGCTTTTTGAAGTTAATTTCCTTTATACCTTTTCCTACACCTTGCATTGCCAATGATAATGCTGAATTAACTTCCATAAAATCTTTAATATTTATTTTCAAGCTTTCTTTTATAAAATAAGGCCTTAATAGTTCACACTTTTGATTAACAAGATACTCTTGAAAATATAAATCTATATTATTTATCATACTGCCTAAGCCTGTGATATATACTTTATCGATTGGAGTTGAAGATTTATCTATTATTTTTTTTGTTTTTTCGGCTATTTTGTATAAGACTGGCATTATATCTTCAAGATAAGTTGTTTCCTCTTGTGTATACTCTTTTTCCATTGTATAAATTGTTGTATTCTTACATATTTCATAAGCTTTTGCATATGAATTTTCTTTAGAACTTATTTTATCTATAAATTCTTTTGCTCCAACTTCTAATTTTATAACTTCATTAATATTTTTATTTACAATCTTTGTTATCGTTGTTTTATTCTCTATATTTACTATTAAAACATTTTCATTTGGTTTTGATGCTAATAAGTTAGTAATAGATACTGGTAAAGATGTTATTACAGAAATCTGATTTTCTGTAAAATACTTTAGTTTTTCATTTATTTCTGCTTTATTTGCAGTTATATGTATAGCTTTTATTTTTTCTTTATCTTCTACGTCCTGTACTAATATATATCTAGATTCTAGGGCATTCTTATTATAGTTTTTATTTGCGCAGAATACTTCAAACTCTGTATCTACAGCTTTTTTCAAATCTTTTTTGCTAAGTAAATTAAAGAAATAGAAATAATTATATACTTCTTCAGAAAGATTTATGCTAATTGGTGTTTTATAACTACCTGTTTCTTCTATTATTTGCTTGATTGTTTCTTTAAAATCGTCATAAAATCTAATTCCAAAAGCATTTACTCTGACTACATCTTTTTCCCTTTCTACTTTTGCATATTTTATATAATTAGTATCTATATATAAACCCAAACAACTTGACATTTTTACTCCTTTTTTGACACAATTTACCAAAATATTTTTATATATTGTTATTTTATATTTTTTTATTATAAAGTCAATAGTTTTAATCAATTCGTAATGTAAGTGTAATGTAAGCGTAATATATATGTAATATTGTTGTCTACAAAAAAGACATCTAAAAAATAAACCCACATGTTGTTTAGAAATAAAAAAATAAAGAATATCTTACTATTATATAGTAAAATATTCTCTATTTTTATTATGCATTTTTTGTATATTACTATCCTCTAAAAAAGCATACTGCCAAAATAATAATTCCAATTACTATTCTATATATTGCAAATACTTTAAAATTTCCTTTTTGCAAGTACTTTAACAAAAACTTTATTACTAATAACCCAACTAAGAAACTAGCAATAACTCCTACATAAAAGGCTATACTTCCAAATGCGAAATCACCAATTTTTAATATTGTAGCTGCTAATACTATTGGGGCTGATAGCATAAAAGAATATTTAGCAGCTGATTTTCTCTCTATGCCCATTGCTCTTGCAGTTGTCATTGTGATTCCAGACCTTGAGACCCCTGGTATAAAGGCTAAACACTGAGAAACACCTATTAAAAATGTTTGTTTAAATGTCATATTTTCATATTTTGTTTTTGACTTTGCGTTCTTATCTACTATATATAAAATTATTCCCATTACCATTAATGCTATTGCAATTATTATTGGCGTTTCTAGGCTATCACCTGCAAATTTATCTAGTAAAAGACCTATTATACCTCCTGGAATCGTTGCGATTACTATGTACCAAAACATTTTTCCCTCAAAGGTCCTTTTATTCTTTACAACTAATTCATAACCACCTTTTATTAATTTTAGCCA
The DNA here is from genome assembly GCA_947626555.1 of uncultured Clostridia bacterium. Classification (GTDB taxonomy): domain Bacteria; phylum Bacillota; class Clostridia; order TANB77; family CAG-508; genus UMGS1663. The sequence goes on from CANQSP010000002.1 coordinate 54,174, forward strand.
ATCCTTAAAGAAAAATATTCCTATTGCAAGAAGTGTTCCAAAGTGAAGTGCCACATCAAATGCTTCAAAATCCAATTTAAATTGATTTGAATTACTCCAACCTAAAAGCCATGGTATTATTGCCAAGTGTCCTGAACTTGAAATTGGTAATAATTCAGTTAACCCCTGTACTATTCCTAAAATTAACGCTTGTAAAATACTCATTTTTTTCCTCTTTTCTTTTTTGTTTTTATAATTCTTTAAAAATATTATAAATTGTATCTTTAATAAATTCTGCTGATGTTAGTGGTGCTACTTTTCCTGGCAAAGACAAAGCCCATATGGTTTTTATTCCTATTTTTTTAGCATTATCTCTATCTAATCCCCCTGGATTTGATGCCAAGTCTATAATCAAACAATCTTTGTTTAATAAATTTAATTTTTTTTCATCTAATACTAAGTTTGGAATTGTATTAATAATTATGTGAAAATTATTTAAATAATTATCTAATTCATTTAAGTGTATTGCATTATATCCATATGCTTTAATCCATGCCAAATCTTCATCTTTTCTTGCCTCACAATATACGTTTGCACCCAATCCTTGAAGTTCTTTCGCTAAGATTTTTCCAATCCTTCCGAACCCCATAATTAATACATTACTTCCATGTATAGTTCTAATGGTTTCTTCCATTGCTATTTGTATTGCTCCCTCTGCCGTAGATATTGCATTTAACACCATCAATTCTTCTCTATATAATAAATCTATTAATTTAACATTTTTTGCTTTGACTTCTTGTTTTATATTTCCTGCTATAAAAATTTTATTATCTAATTTACTAAAAAGTTCATCTAAAGTAATACTAATATCACTAAAAGGCGTATTTATTTGAATATTATTACTAGATAATGGTATAGGTCCTATAATCACATCGCCTATTTCAAATAATTCATCTATACTTTTACATTTTCTTATTTTTTTTGATTTTTCTATACTCTCTGCCTTTTCTAATGCATATGTATAAACTTCATATCCATCTTGTGCTAGCATTTCTACTAACTTTACAATTCTTAAATCTCCACCAATTACTGATATTTTGTTTAACAATATTAACTCATTCCCTTCATTAATCTATAATAATATATTATATTTACATTTTAATATATTATTACTTTCATTCTTGTTCTCTTTGTATATTTCTTTCAACATATTTCATTGTTTTTATATTATTTTTATTAAGAGAACCAACTATTTCGTATGTATTTTCTAAATGTAATATTGTTAATCTTTCTTTTTTTGACATCTTTATATTTTCATGTTCAACTTTAGCATTATTATTTTTATTAGGCTTATTTACTTTTCTTATAATTCCATTAAAAATTGCTTGTTTTTGTGCCTTATCATAGTAACTTGTATCTTCTTCTATTGCTATATTTAAATAATTAATTGCTTTTTCTTGCTTTCCTTTTATTATTGCTATATAGGCTAAATAATAATAACTTCCTGCTTCCACTTCTTTTCCTTGCATAGCTTGTTCAAAATATTTTTCTGCTTCATCTAGTTCATTATATAACATTGCTATCTGTGCCAAACTATATTTTGAATTATATAGTAAAGAGTTTAATTCTGCAGCTTTTTCATAATATTGCTTTGCACTTTGAAAATCATTTAACCTAGTATATATCATTCCCAAATTATAATATATGTCATAATTTACTTTATCATACTTTAGTGCATCCATATATACATTTACTGCTTCTTTAAATCTTTCTTGCTCATATAATATAGTTCCTAATAAATCTGTTGCTTCATACAAATCTGGCTTTTTCCTTAATAAATCGTTTAACATTGTTATTGCATTTTCTTTTTTATCAGTTTCATTTAGCAATTTTGCTATGCAAAAATATGAATTGTAGTCTTTAGAATTTAATTCAACTGCTCTTACATATTCATCTATGGCAGTTTGCTTCTTACCCTCTTTTTCATAAATACTAGCTAAATTTTTATGTGCCATATAACTATCCGGATATTTTTCTACTAATTTTAACAGTACTCTTCTAGCCATTTTATTTTCATTTTTCTTTTCAAAAATTTTTGAAATTGCAATATATAAGATTTCTGTGAGAAACATAAATTTTTTTTCTATATATATTAGTACTATTGGAATAATTATAGATAATATATATATTAAACACCATATAACAACTGGTAAATTTACATCTAATATAAGATATACAAAACCTATTAATATTCCTATAGCCTGTAATACTAATACATATATGTAATTGGTATCATTCCTTCTAATCATTTTAAAAAATATAATTAAAAACAATACAAAGGCTAAGATATTAAATATTATCCTCTCTATCATTATTTTCTCACCTTTTCCATAATTAATTTCTAATTATTTCTGTGGGAATTTTTGCTTATATCTATCAATTGCTTCTTGTACTACCTTTTCTGCTTCTTCTCTTCCCATCATTTTATCTATTGTTGTTTGTTTTCCTTCTAATTGCTTATACACTTCAAAGAAATGCATTATTTCTGATGAAATATGACTTGGAACCTCTGATATATCATTATATTCATTTAAAAATGGATCACTTTTTGCTACTGCAATTATTTTCTCATCATACTCATCTCCGTCAATCATTTTTAGTACCCCTATTGGATAAGTTTCCACTAAAGTCATTGATATTATTTTTTCTTGGCAAAGTACTAGTACATCTAATGGATCTTCATCACCTGCATATGTTTTTGGTATAAATCCATAATTTGCAGGATAATGTGTTGCTGTATATAACACTCTATCTAATCTTAATAAACCTGTTTCTTTATCTAATTCGTATTTATTCTTTCCTCCTTTTGATATTTCTATTACTGATATAAAATCATCTTTCTTTATTCTATCTTCTCTTATGTCATGCCAAATGTTCATGTAATCATTTCCTTTCTATTTTGTGCTTATATATTACTCCTTTATATTTTAGGTCATTTCTATCTAAAAGTCTATACTTATTTCGATTTTTTTAAGTTTTTTTGTAAAAAAAAGTTATATTATAAGAAATGATATTACAAAGTATATGCATAATATTTGTTCTTAACTATAGACTTAAAATAAAAATAGAAGGTAGATTTTATGATTTTTTCTGACCTTCTATTTCTTTTCTAATTTCCTTACATAATTTATTAAATCCATCTCCATCTAAGAACCCCATTGATTGACTCGACAAATAACCATGCACTAAAGCATATTTATTCCACCTTATCTCACTTGGATTAATTTCATTATTTTGCATATATTCTTTTAAAGCTTCCATACTTTTATTGTAATAACTTGGTATACTTTTTTGCTTTACATATACGTTTTCTAATTCAAATGCTATTCTTTTACTAGTTTTATATGCCTGTTTAGATTTTAATCCATATTTTTTTATATTTTCAGTTAACTCTTTTTTTAAACTATCTATTACCATTTTACTTTATACAACTCCGTTATTTCAACATCCAAGGCTTTTGCTAATCTTATCATCACAATCAAGCCTGGAGATTTAATATTATTTTCTATATCATTTATATGGGTCGTCGAAATCCCACTTTTTTCAGATAGTTTATATAAACTCCAATTTTTCTTTTGTCTAACTTCTCTCAATAAAATTTCTACATGCATTTTTTCTCTCACCAAAGCTTAATTTCTAATTTTACCTTATTTAAACACAGAACTTGTCCGCTATGGCGGATTTATAAAAATATTACTACATATGAAACTTTATTTTATTACTCAAATTACAGTCTATGCCTTGATACTACTTATATTCCTGTCTTTTCCCTTTCTTGTTAATTTTTACTTATAATTAAAAATATTCTCGTCTTTTAAAGAATACATTTTATTTTAATTAATATATTTTGCTTTCTTATTAATATACTTTACTATACTTAATATTCTTTATTTTTATTAATATATTCAATTTTTTTCTCTAGTATTTCTAAAAATTTGCAAATTATTCTTTCTACCTCGAATTCTTTTCCATATTCTTTTTTTAGTGATGTAGCTATTTGCTCTAATTCTTTTGAGAATTTTTCCTCATTAACATTAAATCCTATGCTTATTAATAAATAATGCACTACATTATTTTGCATTGCTACTTGTGTTAATATTCCACATATTTTCTTATTATTTAACATTAAATCATTTGGCTTTTTTATTTCTAAGTTATATGAATATAACTCTTTTATTGTCTGCTTCATACATTCTGCTATTTGAATTGTAATAGAATTTAATTTTTCTAAAGTACATTTAGGATATAATACAATTGTCATTGCTATATTTTTCTTTCCTGTATACCAATTTCTTCCCCTTGTTCCTATTCCATTAGTCTGTTTATTAGCTATTAAAACTGTTCCATTGCATACTTTTTCTTTAGCCAATTCTTCTGCTTTTATATGAGTTGAATTTATTGTTTTATAATATAAAACATTTTTTCCTATATATTTTGTGTTTGTTTGTTTTATTTTTTCTACATTCATATCTATGTTTTCTGGTTTCATTTTTTCTCTCTTTCCTTAATTTATATATAAAACTGGGTCTATTACTAAAATATAATAGACCCACATTTTGCCCACTAGTGAGTTTAATTGTTATGATATTTTGCCCTTGTCGCTCTTATTTTTGTATAATCTTTTTTCCTAAATCCATACACCTCATCTATATAATTAGCATTATAGCATAAATTATGTAAATTTGTAAATATTATTTTGTATTTTAATGTAATATAAATTATATTAACCAAATATAATATGTATTCATAATATATATTATATAAAGAATGTGAGGAGATTAGTTATGCCAAAAATATATTTAAGTCCTAGTTTTCAAGACCAAAATGTTGGCGTTGGAAATTATGGAACCGAAGAACAAAGATGCAATGAAATTGCAGATATAGTTGAAAAAGAATTAAAGAAAAATAATAATTTTGTTGTTGTTAGAAATAATCGTAATATGAGTTTAGAAGAAGTAATATCAGATAGTAACAAAAGCAATTCCGATATACATTTTTCTATTCATACAAACGCAGGAGATAGCTCTGCTAGAGGATGTGAAGTATATGCATATTCTCCAAATACAGAAGCAGACAAATTAGCTAAAATTGTGTATAAGAATTTATCACAAATTACTCCTAGTAATGATAGAGGTGTAAAGTACAATAGTTTAGCAGAAACTAGTTCAACAAAAGCAATAGCCATTTTAATAGAGGTAGGATTTCACAGTAATGTAGAAGATGCTAAATGGATTATAAATAATATAGAACTAATAGGAAAAAATTTAGCTAAATCATTATATGAATATTTCAATGTTGAATATAAAGATGAAAATACACAATTTGCTGGTAATCCAGAAAAAAAGCAAACAATAGATGAAATAGCACAAGAAGTTATAAATGGAAAATATGGAAATAACCCTAGTAGAAAAGAAAAGTTAATATCAGCTGGTTATGATTATGAGGCTGTTCAAAATAAAGTAAATGAAATATTGAATGGAAAAACAACAGAAAAATCAAATGAAGAAATAGCAAATGAAGTAATTGTTGGTAAATGGGGAAATCAACCTGAAAGAGAGAAAAAATTGAAAGCTGCTGGATATGACTATGAGGCAATTCAAAAAATAGTTAATCAAAAAATTTTATAAAATATAGAGGGTGTCACAAAACTGAACCCCTCTATTACTATTTTTCTTTACCCGTTTGATTAGGCAAACCTCTCTCGAGGAAAAGAAATAATTTTCTTTTTTGGATTAAGGTTAATCGTTGTCCTTGTGCCATTCTTCCCAGCATTTTGCTTTGTCTGAATAGAACTTGCAATTACTGATGCTCCCGAAGCCTTTAAGACCTTGTTTACAACGGTTACATGGCTCATTACCCCTACCTTCATTGCAATACACATATGGGCAATACAGTTCTTCCATAGGAGTAGGTTTAATACCTTTTTTCCATTCTTCATAGGAACAGCCATACTTCGAGAAATGAAACGTTACTCCTTCTTTTGTTGTAGTATCCTTATCTGAATGCGTATATCCGAAGTTTCCTTCAAATACGCGAGTTACGTCTTCTCTTTCTTTACGCCCCTCAAACTCATTGTAAGTAAATTCGGTTTTACCTGTTCCCTTGCAGTCCCAACATATAACTGCTGCTCCGTCTCTTTCCCACACACCTTTGTAAAGTCCCGTCCCCTTACAGGACGGACATTCGATAACAATAGTCCGCTTCATAATGTCTCCTTATCCATTTTGTTATCACTGAAATTTCAGTAATATATTTAAATGTGGTACACTTATTATACTTCGCCGTACCCACGAATGATATGTATATTATATATGATTTTACATAAAATTGCAAGTTTTTATTGGCATTTGGCGTAAATTTTAAGTAAAAAAAGCTGAGATAGAAATACGGTTCTATAATATTAGTTGGGGTAGATAAAACTCCAACTATTTTTTAAATAAAATAGTGCATTTATCAAAAATACCT
>CANQSP010000003.1 GCA_947626555.1 uncultured Clostridia bacterium
GCCGTATGCCGAACGGCACGTACGGTGGTGTGAGAGGGAATAAATAAAATAATTATTTATTCTCTACTCGATTTAATAATCATCAATGTGTTTTAAATTATTTTTTTAGATGATTAATCTATTTTTAATAAATCAATAGTCTGCGTTCTTACGGAAATTTGAAAAAAATGAAAACATAAAAAATAATTAATCCGATATCGCATTTTCATGACACAAATGTAAAAAAAATGTAATATTTCCACGATAAATTTAGATGGTTAAGAAAATATTATTTGCGTAAGAGGAAAAGCTACCTATTTAAAACATGCTAAAAATGCGTGAAAAGGCCTATTGACTAACGAAAAAAAAATTTTTAAAATATAATTATAATAGTAAAAACAAAAGGAGAATAATGATGAAAACTATGAAGAAAACTGTTTTATTAATATTTAGTGCAGTGTTGATTACTGTAGGTTTTATTTTAATAAATGCAAAGGTAAAGGCAACTCAAGGAGACGAGGTAGTTTATCTGAAATTAGAGGAATTTCGTCAAAAAGAATTAGATTGTAGCACTAAGCAAAATAGTGGAAGCGGTAAAGAATTAGCATATAAATCACTAACAGAAAAAATAATGTGGAAAATTTGTGAAGTAGCTAATGAAAATGCACCAGTAGTTGATAAGTATAAAACGATATATTGTATAAAAGCTGGACCCGGTTTTGGGTCTGGTACTGGTACTGATATGGGTAGTATGAATGGTGGGACTCAAGTAAAAACGTATACAAAAGTATTTGACTTAAAGAACAAAGAAAGCATTGAAAGTACATATTCATCAATATTACCAACAGGAAAAAACTATAATTCATTAGTTTGGGTATTAGAGCATTGTTATATACCAACAAACGACGAAAGCAAAAAAGAGGAAACAAAAAAATTCAGAGAAAATTTGTTAGCAGAAGCTGAAAAATTTGTGAAGGAAAAAACGGGAGATGGCATAGGTGTTAACATTATAAATAGTGGAATAACAGATAACGAAATAGATATTGTGCAACAGTTGGCAATATGGCATTTTACAAATGACAATGATAAAGTATATGATATAGACGAAACTGAATGTAATTTTGATTTCCACATAAAAGAAAAAGACAATGGCGATTGGATGGAGATAGAAGATAAATATGATGATGTTGGATGGGATAGACTTGCAGCAGCACAAGATTTATTTTACTATTTTGTAAATGCAGCTGCAGATGCACAAGAACCAACACCAAGTGTTACATCAAGCCCTGTGACATTAAAAAGCGATAATGCAAAAGCAATTCAATATGGAGACAAGTATATAATTGGACCATATACTTTAACTGCAACTTCGAATGTTGAATATAGTTTAGAGAAAACTTCAAGTACAGATATAAAATTATTAAATAGTAGAAAAGAAGACATAACTAGTAATGACATAAAAAGTTTGGTTGGAAATGGTGAATTTTATATATCAGTTCCAAGTTCAACTGATTTAGAAAAATTAAATATAAGTATAACTGCAACTGTAAATCAAACGAATTTAAAATATAGATCAGTTACAGATGGAAACGCAAATGGAAAAACAGAACAACCTGTTGTAGAAGTAGAAAGGGAGGAAAAACCATTCCCAATAAAAATAACAATACCAGAAGTATCAAAATTTGATTTAGCACTACGTAAATCTATAACAAAAATAGGAGAAATAGTACATAATAGACTACCAAATGTAGTAGCTACAGGGTTAAGTAATTCTGATACAACAGCAAAATATAATCATGCAAAAGATGCATTGCAAGCAGACACAAATCAAATTATAGAATATACATTAACAATATTTAACGAAGGTCAAATAGATGGATATGCAAAAGAAGTAGTGGATTATTTACCAGCAGGAATTACATTTGTGCAAGGAATAGGTACAGAGGAAAAGTGGGAAATCGAATCAAATAGTGAAGCAGGTGGAATTACAAAATTAACAATTAAAAATATAGAATCAAATCCTACAATATTAAATGCATATACAGGAAGTAGCACACCAAGTTCAATAAGTATAAAATTAAAATGTAGAGTAACAGCACAAAGACAAGCTACACAACAAGTATTAACAAATATAGCAGAAATTACAAAGCATAGTGATGAATCTGGAAATGAGACTATAGTAGATAGAGATTCTTTACCAAATAATTTCCCACCTGAAAAGAAAAATAATGCATATAGTGGAAGTAGTCAAGATGGAAATTATGTAAAAGGACAGCAAGATGATGATGACTTTGAAAAAATAGTAATACCAGCAGCTAAAGGAAGCTTTAGTTTACAATTATTAAAAGTAGATAGTGCAAATAGTAGTCCATTACAAGGAGCAAAGTTTAAAGTAAAATTATCAGGAGCATCACAAGAATATACTAATCTGGTAACAGAAAGTAATGGAATAGTAACTATTTCTGATATTCCAATAACATCAGCAGGAACAAGTGTATATGAAATAACAGAGGAGGAACCACCTAAAGGATATAATAAACTAATAAATGTTTTAAAAGTTCAGGTAGAAACAGTACTACAAGGAAGTGAATATGTAGTACAAAGTACAAGTATTACAGAAGGAAAAGTTGAAGGTTCAGAAACAGTATTACTTGATAATAAAACAATTAAAGTAACAATACCAAATGATAAAATAACAGGTAAGTTTAATTTAAAAATAGTAAAATATGAAAAAGATAATCAAGCTAAAAAATTAGCAGGAGCAACATTTGAAATAACAAAGCCAGATAATTCAAAAGAAACACTTACAACAATTGCAGATGGAAGTGTAACACTATCAAACCTTGACATACCTGGTGTAGGAACATATACATATACAATAAAAGAAACGCAGACACCAACAGGGTACGAAAAAATAATAGAAGAAATACAAGTAAAAATAACTACAGAAATAAAAAATGGAAAATATGTTGTAAAATCAACAGAGATAGTATCTAATCCACAAAGTGTGGATGGAATAATTTCAACAGTAGGAGATAATGAAGTAAAAATAGATGTGCCAAATACAAAAAAGTCATTTGAATTAAATCTAGAATTATTAAAAGTAGATTATTCTAATAATACATTAAAATTACCAGGTGCAATATTTGAAATAACAATGCCAGACAACACAAAACAAAATTTAACAATAGGAGAAGATGGAACTGCAAAATTACAAAATATTAAAATAGAAAAAGAAGGAACATATACATTTACAATAAAAGAAACAAAAGCACCAAATACATATATACCATTTAAAGAAACTTATACATTAACAGTAAAAGTAGGATTAGTAAATGATGAATACGTAATACAAGAACAAACATTAACATCTAGCAAAACTCAAGCAGAAGAAGGAAAGATTACATCAAAGGCAACATCAGAATTAAATGGAACCGTTACAATAAAAGTTACATTAGAAAATAAACAATTCGATTTAGCTTTAAGAAAATTTGTAAGTAAAATAGGAGATAAAGAATATAATAGAGCATCTATACCAAATACTGAAAATTTAAATAAACTAGTAGATGGAAAGAAAGTAACAGGAGCAGAATATGTTCATCCAAAAGATTCTGTTAGAATAAACAGAAATGATGAAATAATATATACAATAAGAGTCTATAATGAGGGAGAAATAGATGGATATGCAAGTGAAGTAGTAGATTATTTACCAGAAGAATTAGAATTTATAAAAGATGATGAATTAAACCTAAGATATGGTTGGACATATGACGACAGTGATGTTGACGAACAAGGAAGAGTAAGAAGAATAAAAACAAATTATACAGCAAAAGACGGTAAATTAGATGTAAAAACTGCAGAAAGACCAAATGGAACTTTAATAAAAGCATATAATTCAGAGACTAAAAATTTAGATTATATAGATTTACAAGTAAAATGTAAAGTAAGAAATAATATAAAAGCAAATAAAAATTTAACTAATATAGCTGAGATTACAAATACTACAGATTACGAAGGAACAAAAGTAACAGATAGAGATTCAACAGAAGATAGTTTAACAAAAAGTAACTCAAAACCAGAAGATAAAAATCCAGAAGACAATTTACCAAGTGATGAACAATTACCAGGTTATAAAGATGATGAAGTTAAAGAAGGAAAAGAGTATATACCAGGACAACAAGATGATGATGACTTTGAAAAAGTAGTAGTACAAGAATTTGATTTAGCGCTAAGAAAATTCATAGCTAAGGTAAATAATAAAGATGTAGAGCCATCAAGAGAGCCACAAGTAGATGTAAGTGGTTTAGTAGATGGAACATCTACAACAGCTGTAAAAGAAAGCATAAAAACTCCAGTAAAAGCAAAAAATGGTGACACAATATTATATACAATAAGAGTATATAACGAAGGAGATATAAACGCATATGTTGGAGAGATAACAGATTATTTACCAGAGGGATTACAATTTATAGAAAATAGTAGTATAAATGAAGAAAATGGTTGGACAAATCCATCAGGAGATGGAAAAACAATTGTAACAAGAAAACATGAAAGTACATTATTAAATGCATTTGATGGAGAAGAGTTAAAATATTTAGATGTTCAAGTAGAATGTAAAATAGTAGCCTTAAATAAGGCAACAGATATAAAAAATATTGCAGAAATAACAGAACAAAGTGATGAAGAAGGAAATAAAGATGTAGAAGATAGAGATTCAAAACCAGACGATTTAACAGATAAACAAAAAGAGGATTATAACCCAGAAAATCCAGAAGATGGAAAAGGGTATGAAGATGATGATGACTTTGAAGATATAGAATTACAAGAATTTGACTTAGCACTAAGAAAATTTATATCTAAGATAAATAATAGAGATTTAAATCCATCTAGGGAGCCAGAAGTAGATGTAAATGCATATATAGAAGGAACAAGTACTACATTAGTAAAAGAACATACAAAAACACCTTTGAAAGTTCAAAATGGAGATATAGTATTATATACAGTAAGAGTATATAACGAAGGAGAAGTAAATGCATATGTAGGAGAAATAACAGATTATTTACCAAAAGGATTAAAGTTTGTTAATAGTAGTGAAATAAATAGAAATAATGGCTGGGAAAATCCAACAGGAGATGGAAAAACATTTGTAACAAGAAAATACGAAAAAACATTATTAAACGCATTTAATGGAAAAGAACTTGCATACTTAGATGTTCAAATGGAATGTGAAGTTGTTGCGATAGTTAACAGTACAAGTGTTAAAAATATAGCTGAAATAACAGAGCATAGTGATGAAGACGGTAATAAGGATATAAAAGATAGAGATTCAACACCAGAAGATTTAACAAATACCCAAAAAGAAAATTATAATCCAGAAAACCCTGAAAAAGGAAAAGGATACGAAGATGATGATGATTCAGAAGATTTAATATTAAAAGAAATGGATTTAGCATTAAAGAAATTTATAACTAAAATAAACAATACAAAGGTAGAACCATCAAGAGAGCCACAAGTAAATGTAAATGCATTTGTAGAGGGCACAAGCACAACATTCGTAAAAGATACTATAAAAGATTCTTTAAGAGTAAAAAGAGGAGATACAGTATTATATACAATAAGAGTATATAATGAAGGAGAAATAAATGCATATGTAGATGAAATAACAGATTATTTACCAGAAGGGTTGGAATTTATAGAAAATAGTAGCATAAATAAAGCCAATGGTTGGACAAATCCATTTGGCGATGGAAAAACTATTGTAACTAGAAAATATGAAAATACATTATTAAATGCATTTGATGGTAAGGAATTAAAATATGTAGATGTTGAAGTAGAGTGTAAAGTTATAGCATTAAATAAATATACAGATCTTAAGAACATAGCAGAAATATCTGAATATAGTGATTCATATGGAAATTTAAATCCAAAAGATAGAGATTCGTCAGCTAAAAATTTAACAGATGCACAAAAAGAAAATTATAATCCAGAAAAAGCAGAAAAAGGAAAAGGATATGAAGATGATGATGACTATGAAGAGCTAAAAATACAAGAATTTGATTTAAGCTTAAGAAAATTCATATCTAAAGTAAACAATAAAGATGTAGAACCATCAAGAGAGCCACAAGTAGATGTAAGTGGATTATTAGATGGAACATCAACAACTGCTGTAAAAGAAAGTATAAAAACGCCAGTAAAAGCTAAAAAAGGAGATACGATATTATATACAATAAGAGTATATAATGAAGGCGATATAAATGCTTATGTGGGAGAAATAACAGATTATTTACCAGAAGGATTAGAATATATAGAAGACAGTAGAATTAATATAGAAAATGGCTGGACAAATCCAACAGAAGATGGAAAAACAATTGTAACAAGAAAACATGAAAATACATTATTAAACGCATTTGATGGAGAAGAACTTGCATACTTAGATGTTCAAGTAGAATGTAAAGTGGTAGCTTTAAATAAGGCAACAGACCTAAAAAATATAGCAGAAATAACAGAGCAAAGTGATGAAGAAGGAAATAAAGATGTAGAAGATAGAGATTCAACGCCAGATAACTTAACAGATGAACAAAAAGAACATTATAATCCAGAAAATCCTGAAGAAGGAAAAGGCTATGAAGATGATGATGACTTCGAAGACATAGAACTACAGGAATTTGATTTAGCATTGAGAAAATTTATATCTAAGGTAAATAACAAAGATGTAGAACCATCAAGAGAGCCACAAGTAGATGTGAGTGCATTATTAGATGGAACATCAACAACTGCTGTAAAAGAAAGTATAAAAACTCCAGTAAAAACAAAGAATGGCGATACAATATTGTATACAATAAGAGTATATAATGAAGGAGATATAAATGCATATGTAGGAGAAATAACAGATTATTTACCAGAAGGATTACAATTTATAGAAAATAGCAACATAAATAAAGAAAATGGATGGACAAATCCATCAGGAGATGGAAAAACAATTGTAACAAGAAAACATGAAAATACATTATTAAACGCATTTAATGGAGAAGAACTTGCATACTTAGATGTCCAAGTAGAGTGTAAAATAATAGCAGTAAATAAATCTATAGACCTAAAAAATATAGCAGAAATAACAGAACAAAGTGATGAAGAAGGAAATAAAGATGTAGAAGATAGGGATTCAACGTCAGATAACTTAACAGATGAACAAAAAGAAAATTATAATCCAGAAAATCCTGAAGAAGGAAAAGGATATGAAGATGATGATGATTTCGAAGACTTAGAATTACAAGAATTTGATTTAAGCCTAAGAAAATTCATAACTAAAGTAAATAATAAGGATGTAGAACCATCAAGAGAACCAAAGGTAGATGTAAGTGGTCTACTAGACGGCTCATCAACAACAGCAATAAAAGAACATTCAAAAGAACCTGTAGAAGTATATACAAATGATATAATAGTATATACAATAAGAGTATACAACGAGGGAGAGATAAATGCATATGTAGGAGAGATAACAGATTATATACCAGAAGGGTTAGAATTTATAGAAGATAGTAGCATAAATAGAGAAAATGGATGGACAAATCCATCAGGAGATGGAAAAACAATTGTAACAAGAAAACATGAAAATACATTGTTAAATGCATTTAATGGAAAAGAACTTGCATACCTAGATGTTCAAGTAGAATGTAAAGTTATAGCTAAAAAGGCGAGTGAAAGTTTAAAGAATATAGCAGAAATAACCGAACATAGTGATGAAGATGGAAATAAAGACATAGAGGATAAGGATTCAACACCAGACGATTTAACAGAAGAGCAAAAAGAACATTATGATCCAGATGAACCATATGAGGATGATGATGACTCAGAAGATGTAGTAATTAAGGAAAGAAAATTTGATTTAAGCTTAAGAAAATTTATAACAGTTGTAGATGGAAAAGAAATTGAAGATAGAATTCCAAAGTTTAAAGTAGATGAAGATGGAAACTATGTATATGAACACTCAAAAGAACCTTTAAAAGTAGAGAATGGAAATATAATAATTTACACATTAAGAGTATATAACGAAGGTGACATGGCTGGATTTGCAGAAGAAGTAAAAGATAATATTCCAGATGGATTAGTATATTTGCCAGAAGATGAAACAAATATAGAATATCGTTGGAAGATGCTAGACGAAGATGGAAACGAGACAGAAAATGTAGAAGAAGCAGTAGCAATAGTAACTGATTATTTATCAAAAACACAAGGAGAAGAAGCTAAAAGAGATAATTTATTATTACCATTTGATAGTGAAACAATGGAAGAACCAGATTACAGAGATGTAAAAGTAGCGTTTAGAATTGAAGAACCAAGTAGTTCAGATAGAACAATAATAAATGAAGCTCAAATATCTGATGATGCAGATGAAGATGGAGACGATGTAGATGATGATGATTCAACTCCAGATGAGTGGAAAGATGGTGATGATGACCAAGACGAAGAAAAAGTAGAAGTTAAATATTTTGACTTGAGCTTAAAGAAATGGGCATCACAAGCAATATTAGTAGTAGATGGAAAACAAACAATTATAGATACTGGTCATAAACCAGAAGATAATCAAGAGTTACCAGTAAAAATTGAATTAGTAGAAAGCAAATTAAACAAAACAGTATTAAAATTCAAATACAAAATAAGAGTTACAAACGAAGGCGAAATAGCTGGTAGTGCAACAGAAATATCTGAATATATTCCACAAGGTTTAAGATTTGTGGCAGCAGATAATCCAAAGTGGAAAGAAGTAGACGGAAAAGTAGTAACAGACCAATTAAAAGATGTAATATTAAAGCCAGGAGAATCAGCAGATGTAGAAATATTATTAACATGGATTAATAGTAAACAAAACTTTGGACAAATGGTAAACGTAGCAGAAATAAGTGATGACTGGAATCCAAGCAATACACCAGATATAGACTCAACGCCAAATAATAAGAAACCAGAAGAAGATGACATAGATGAAGCCCCAGTAATACCATCAATAAAGACAGGAGCAGAAGTAACATATATTGGACTAATATTAGGAAGTTTAGTTATAATTGCAACAGGAATAATTTTCATTAAGAAGTATGTATGGAGAGGATAAAATTTAAACTAGATAAAACTAAGAACTGACCTTCATGTTCGAAAAACGAACATGGAGGTCAAATATTATAAAAAATTATACAAAAAGCAACTTTTTATGTAAAATAAAGCAAAAAACTATTGACTAATTTGAAAAAAGCCTTTAAAATATAATATAGGGGGGTATTGTAAATACCTAAAATTGTAAATAATGGAAAATTTTAAATAATGACGGAAAATAAAAAGTTGATAAGTAATAAAAGAATAATAAGCACAAACAATTTACTAATGAAGTAAAAGGAAGTGGAAAAAATGGAATTTTTTAAAACTAAAAAAATGATACTATTTATTATTAGTATAATACTAATTACAATTTGTTTAGTTTCAATAAATTCGAGAGTTAATGCAAAAGATGAAACAGTTTACTTAGATTTACAAGAGTTTCGTCAAAAAGAGTTAGACAGTAGTCCTAATGAAACTAAGACCTCTGAGGAGTTGGCGTATAAATCTTTAAATGACAAAATAATGTGGAAAATATCTGTTAGAGGAAGTAGTTCAGGAGGAACTATAGATAAGTACAGAACAATATATTGTATAAAAGCAGGACCTGGTTTTGGTGGAGATATGGGTAGTATGACTAGTGGTACTGGAACAATAAAGGCATATACTAAAGCGTTTGATTATAAAAATCCTGGAACAGTAGATAGTGCTTATAGAACTAATATATTGTTAAGTGGGGATAATTATAATCGTTTAATCTGGGTATTAGAACATTGTTATATTCCAACTAATTCATCTAATTCTCAAGACCAACAAAGGGCTAAAGATTTTAGAGCAAATTTATTAAAAGAAGCTGGAATACCAAATAGTAAAATTACAGATAATGAAATAGATATAGTTCAACAATTAGCAATATGGCATTATACCAATAATGGTGATGCAAATTATGATAGGCAGGATAGCTTTACGTTTTGGGTAAGAAAAGCAACAGAATCATATGCAAATTTATCTGATAAATATGCTAGTGGTTGGGATAGAGAAGATGATGCACAAGAGCTATTCATGTATTTTATAGAAAAATCAGTAGAAGAAGTTAATGCTGGTTGGAAACCATCACAAACAGTAACAGAAAGTCCAGTAACAATGGCGAAAATTAATGAAACAAAAACGGTACAGTATGGAAATGAATATATAATAGGACCATTTTCATTAACTCTAACTAATAGTACAGTTGAATATGATTTAGCATTAGCATTATCAACTAATATAAGTTATAGGCTATTAAATAGTTCTAAAAATGATGTAACAAACAGTGGAATAAAAAGCTTAGTAGGCCAAAACTTTTATATAGCAATTCCTAGCTCAACAAATTTAACAGGGTTAAAATTAAATTTAACATCAACAGTAAATCAAACAAATATAACATATAGATCAGTTGAAAATGGAACATTAAATGGAGTATCAGAACAACCAGTTGTTGAATTAACTAGAGAACAAAAACAAATGGTGGTACCAGTAGATATTCCAACTTTATCTGTATTTGACTTAGCACTACGTAAATCTATAACAAAAGTAGGAACAAATGCACAAAGCAGATTACCAAATGTAGTAACTACTACTTTAAATAATCCAGATACAACAGCAAAATATAATCATTCAAAAGAGCCAGTTACAGTACAACCAAGTCAAGAAATAGAATATACATTAACTATATATAATGAAGGCCAAGTAAATGGTTATGCAAAAGAAGTGGTAGATTATTTACCAGCAGGAATTACATTTGTGCAAGGAATAGATACGGATGGAAAATGGAATATTTCATCAAGTAATGAATCTTCTGGAATTACAAAGTTAACAATTACAAATATAGAAGCACATCCTACAATATTAAATGCATATACAGGAAGTGGTACTCCAAATTCAATAACTATAAAATTAAAGTGTAAAGTATCAGCACAATCACAAGGTACAGCACAGACATTAACGAACATAGCAGAAATTACAAAGCATAGTGATGAATTTGGAAATGAGACTATAGTAGATAGAGATTCTCAACCAAACAATTTTCCATCTGATAATAAAAACAATTCATATAGTGGAAATGGCAAAGATGGAGATTATGTAAAAGGAATGCAAGATGATGATGACTTTGAAAAAATAGTAATACCAGCAGCTAAAGGAAGCTTCAGTCTACAATTATTAAAAGTAAATAATGTAAATAATAATCCATTACAAGGAGCAAAGTTTAGAGTAAAATTATCAGGAACATCACAAGAATATACTAATTTAGTAACAGAAAGTAATGGAATAGTAACTATTTCTAATATTCCAATAACATCAGCAGGAACAAGCGTGTATGAAATAATAGAGGAGGAAGCACCTCAAGGATATAATAAATTAATAAATGTTTTAAAAATTCAAGTAGTAACAGTACTACAAGGAAGTGAATATGTAGTACAAAGTACAAGTATTACAGAAGGAGAAGTTGCTGGGGCAAAAGCAGAATTAGTTGATAATAAAACAGTTAAAGTAACAATACCAAACGAGCAAATAACAGGAAAATTTAATTTAAAAATAGTAAAATATGATAAAGATGACCAGGGGAAAAAGTTAGCAGGGGCAATATTTGAAATAACAAAGCCAGATAATTCAAAAGAAACACTTACAACAATTGCAGATGGAAGTGTAACACTTTCAGACCTTGACATACCTGGTGTAGGAACATATACATATACAATAAAAGAAACGCAAGCACCAACAGGTTACGAAAAAATAATAGAAGAAATACAGGTAAAAATAACTACTGAAATAAAAGACGGAAAATATGTAGTAAAATCAACAGAGATAGTATCTAATCCACAAAGTGTTGATGGAATACTTTCAACAGTAGGGGATAACGAAGTCCAAATAGATGTACCAAATACAAAAATAGGATTTGGCATAAATTTAGAACTATTAAAAGTCGATTATTCTAATAATACTTTAAAATTACCAGGAGCAATATTTGAAGTAACAATGCCAGACAACACAAAACAAAATTTAACAATAGGAGAAGATGGAACTGCAAAATTACAAAATATAAAAATAGAAAAAGAAGGAACATATACATTTACAATAAAAGAAATACAAGCACCTAGTACGTATATACCATTTAAAGAAACTTATACATTAACAGTAAAAGTAGGATTAGTAAATGATGAATATGTAATACAAGAGCAAACAATAACATCTAGCAAAACTCAAGCAGAAGAAGGAAAGGTTACATCAGAGGCAACGTCAGAACTAAATGGAACTGTTACAATAAAAGTTACATTAGAAAATAAACAATTCGATTTAGCTTTAAGAAAATTTATAAGTAAAATAGGAGATAAAGAATATAATAGAGCACCTGTGCCAAATACTGAAAATTTAAATAAACTAGTAGATGGAAAGAAAGTAACAGGAGCAGAATATGTTCATCCAAAAGATTCTGTTAAGGTAAAAGAAAATGACGAAATAATATATACAATAAGAGTCTATAATGAGGGAGAAATAGATGGATATGCAAGCGAAGTAGTAGATTATTTACCAGAAGAATTAGAATTTATAAAAGATGATGAATTAAACCTAAAATATGGTTGGACATATGACGACAGTGATGTTGATGAACAAGGAAGAGTAAGAAGAATAAAAACGAATTATACAGCTCAAAATGGTAAATTAGATGTTAAAACTGCAGAAAGACCAAATGGAACTTTAATAAAAGCATATAATTCAGAGACTAAGAGTTTAGATTATATAGATTTACAAGTAAAATGTTTAGTAAGAAGTAATATAAAATCAAATAAAAATTTAACAAATATAGCTGAAATTACAAATACTACAGATTACGAAGGAACAAAAGTAACAGATAGAGATTCAACAGAAGATAGTTTAACAAAAAGTAACTCAAAACCAGAAGATAAAAATCCAGAAGACAATTTACCAAGTGATGAACAATTACCAGGTTATAAAGATGATGAAGTTAAAGAAGGAAAAGAGTATATACCAGGACAACAAGATGATGATGACTTTGAAAAAGTAGTAGTACAAGAATTTGATTTAGCGCTAAGAAAATTCATAGCTAAGGTAAATAATAAAGATGTAGAGCCATCAAGAGAGCCACAAGTAGATGTAAGTGGTTTAGTAGATGGAACATCTACAACAGCTGTAAAAGAAAGCGTAAAATCACCTGTAAGAGTTAAGAAGGGCGATACAGTATTATATACAATAAGAGTATACAATGAAGGTAATGTAAATGCATATGTAGGAGAAATAACAGACTATTTACCAGCAGGATTAGAATATATAGAAGATAGTAGAATAAATACAGAAAATGGTTGGACAAATCCATCAGGAGATGGAAAAACAATTGTAACAAGAAAACATGAAAATACATTATTAAATGCATTTGATGGAGAAAAGTTAAAATATTTAGATGTTCAAGTAGAATGTAAAGTTGTAGCTCTAAATAAGGCAACAGACCTTAAAAATATAGCAGAAATAACCGAGCAAAGTGATGAAGAAGGAAATAAAGATGTAGAAGATAGAGATTCAACGCCAGATAACTTAACAGATGACCAAAAAGAACATTATAATCCAGAAAACCCTGAAGAAGGAAAAGGATATGAAGATGATGATGATTTCGAAGACTTAGAATTACAAGAATTTGATTTAAGCCTAAGAAAATTCATAACTAAAGTAAACAATAAAGATGTAGAACCATCAAGAGAGCCAAAGGTAGATGTAAGTGGTCTAGTAGACGGATCATCAACAACAGCAATAAAGGAGCATACAAAAGAACCAGTAGAAGTATATACAAATGATATAATAGTATATACAATAAGGGTATACAACGAGGGAGATATAAATGCATATGTAGGAGAAATAACAGATTATATACCAGAAGGATTAGAGTTTATAGAAGATAGCAGTGTAAATAAAGAAAATGGTTGGAAAAATCCATCAGGAGATGACAAAACTATTGTAACAAGAAAACATGAAAATACATTGTTAAATGCATTTAATGGAGAAGAACTTGCATATTTAGATGTTCAAGTAGAATGTAAAGTTATAGCTAAAAAAGCAAGTGAAAGTTTAAAGAATATAGCAGAAATAACCGAGCATAGTGATGAAGATGGAAATAAAGACATAGAAGATAGAGATTCAACACCAGACGATTTAACAGATGAGCAAAAAGAACATTATGACCCAGAAAATCCTGAAAAAGGAAAAGGTTATGAAGATGATGATGATTCAGAAGATGCAGTAATTAAGGAAAGAAAGTTTGACCTAAGCTTAAGAAAGTTTATAACAGCTGTAGACGGAAAAGAAATTGAAGATAGAATTCCAAAGTTCAAAATAGATGAAGATGGAAACTATGTATATGAACATACAAAAGAACCAGTAGAAGTAGAAAATGGAAATATAATAATTTACACATTAAGAGTATATAATGAAGGTGACATGGCAGGATTTGCAGAAGAAGTAAAAGATAATATTCCAGATGGATTAGTATATTTGCCAGAAGATGAAACAAATATAGAATATCGTTGGAAGATGCTAGACGAAGATGGAAACGAGACAGAAAATGTAGAAGAAGCAGTAGCAATAGTAACTGACTATTTATCAAAAGCACAAGGGGAAGAAGCAAAAAGAGATAATTTATTATTACCATTTGATAGTGAAACAATGGAAGAACCAGATTACAGAGATGTAAAAATAGCATTTAAAATTGAAGAACCAAGTACTTCAGATAGAGTAATAATAAATGAAGCCCAAATATCTGATGATGCAGATGAAGATGGAGACGATGTAGATGACGATGATTCAACTCCAGATAAATGGGAAGATGGTGATGATGACCAAGATATAGAAAAAGTAGTAGTTAAATATTTTGACTTAAGCTTAAGAAAATGGGTATCACAAGCAATATTAGTAGTAGACGGAAAACAAACAATTATAGATACTGGTCATAAACCAGAAGATGATCCAGAGTCAACAGTAAAAATTGAATTAGTAGAAAGCAAATTAAGCAGAACAGTATTAAAATTCAAATACAAAATAAGAGTTACAAACGAGGGCGAAATAGCTGGTAGTGCAACAGAAATATCTGAATATATTCCACAAGGTTTAAGATTTGTAGCAGCAGATAATCCAAAGTGGAAAGAAGTAGACGGAAAAGTAGTAACAGACCAATTAAAAGATGTAATATTAGAGCCAGGAGAATCAGCAGATGTAGAAATATTATTAACATGGATTAATAGCAAGCAAAACTTTGGACAAATGGTAAACGTAGCAGAAATAAGTGATGATTGGAATCCAAGCAATACACCAGATATAGATTCAACACCAAATAATGAAAAGCCAGAAGAAGATGATATAGATGATGCACCAGTAATGCCATCAATAAAGACAGGAGCAGAAATAACATATATTGGACTAATATTAGGAAGTTTAGTTATAATTGCAGGTGGATTAATATTAATAAAGAAATATGTATTCTAAAATGTTAAATTAAAAGTAAACTAGGTGGACGAATCTTTGTGTTCTAAAAAGAATACCAAGGTCCGTCCATTCTTTATTTACACCTAAAAACTTTTAAAAATATTTCTTTACAATAAAAACAGCATATGCTATAATCTAAATTGTATAAAAAGGTGTGAGGTAAATTAAATAATATATTTTGGAAAAGTTTAAACGATTCAAAATATTAAAGTACTAAAATATTTAAAAATTCAAAATATTTGCAAAAGATTAAAACCATATATAGAAAGGAAAATGTATGATATGAATCAAATACTATTTACTGGTGGAAATAAAAAAGAAAAAGGAGGTCCATTGCAACTAAAAACAATAGGTATTATTTTTGCAGTTGCAATTTTATTATTTGGATTAGTTATTGGAGGGATAGCTCTTTTTAATATGAATGGTGGAGGAGAAGGCGAACAACAAGAAAGGATTCCAGTTTTAGAGTTAAGCCAAAATGGAGCTTCTATAACATTAAATATAACTCATGATAGTGCAATAGACAAAATAATATATAATTGGAACGATGGAGAAGAAACAGTATTGCAAGGAAGAGGTAGAAATGTAATAGAAGAAGTGATTTCTGCAACTACAGGAACTAATATGTTAAATATAAGAATAGTAGATATATTTGGCAAGGAGGCAACATATTCTGAAGAAATAACAGTAGAGTCTACTGACACTGAGAAACCACAAATAGAATTATCAATAGAAGATTCAAAAATAAAAATTTCAGCAAAAGATGAAACAGAGTTAGCATATTTAGAGTTTCATTGGAATGATGAAGACGAAACAGTTATAGAGCCAAGTGAAGATTCATTAAATGTAATTGAAGAAACAATAGATATATTAAAAGGTGAAAATGTTTTAAAGATAACAGCTGTAGATAAAGCTGGAAATAAGGAAGAAAAAGAACAAAAATATAAAGGTTCTACAAAACCAACAATACAAATTGTAAAAGAGGGTAATTCAGTAAAAATATCTGTAACACATGAGCAAAATATTCAAAAAATAGAGTATACAATAAATGGCGTGCTATATACAACAGATCCAGAGAATACAGGAGCATCATTGGGAGTAAGTGAATTTTCATATAGTTTTCCACTTGCAACAGGTGAAAATGAAATTATGGTAAGAGCATATAATACAGATAATGTATATAATGAAGTATCTCAAAAGATAACATATTAAATTAGCAAGAAGCATATAAAAATAACATATTAATATATTAAAGAATGATATATATAATTTGATAAAAGAATGTTTATTTAAGATTAGCAAAGGAAAAGTAGAAATTTTTAAAGATATATTGTGCAAAAAGGAAGAGAGGAATGGAAACAAATATAATATATATTTTAACCTATATAATACTATATTCTTTTGCAGGATGGGTATTAGAATCAATATCTAAAAGTATAGAGGAAAGACAATTAGTAAATAGTGGTTTTCTAAACGGACCAATATGTCCAATATATGGTTTGGGTGCAATGATAATGTCATTTACATTGACAAGTTTAAAAGATAATGCCATTTTACTATTTATAGTAGCATTCTTTGTATTGACTACATGGGAGTATATAGTAGGTATATTTTTAGAAAAGGTATTTAAAACAAAGTATTGGGATTATTCTCACTTAAAATTTAACTTTCAAGGAAGAATATGCTTAAAGAATTCAATCTATTGGGGAATTTTAGGAGTAGTATTTATAAGATTTGTGCATCCATTTGTTCAATCTCAAGTATATTTAGTAGATTTCCAATTATTAAAATATATAAATATTTTAGTGTATAGTATATTTACAGTAGATGTTGTATTTAGTGTAATGACAGTAATAAATATAGATTCAACAATAGAAAAAATAAATATGTTAGGTGAAAACATTAAACAGAAAGTAGAAGAGTTAAAGAATTCTTCTTCACGTTCAACAGTTGAAAATATAGAAAAGGTTATAAGAGAGCTAAAATTAAAACAAACTAAAATAAAATTAAGAATGTATAGACAAACAAAGAGATTAAAAAAGGCCTTTCCTAAAATGAAGTCTGAAAGTATCAATAAATTTTTGAGCCAAAAAATTGATTTAGAAAGTTTAAGAAGAATAGTAAAAAGAAAAGGTAAAGATGATATAGATAAAAATTAATAGGAGAAGTATATGGAACAAGAGATATATTTAATAGATAATGATAAAGAAATAATAAATAAGCTCACAAATATATTTAAAGACGAAAAGATGTATAAATTTACAAATGTAGAAACATCTAATATAGATGAGGTCTTAAAAAATATACCATCACTAATAATGATAAACGAAGATACATTAGATATTGATGCGAGTGAAATATGTAAAAAAATTAAAGAAAATGAAGATAATAATATAACTCCTATTATAGTATTATCCTCAAAAATAGAACACAATCATAGAATACAGATTTTAAAGCAGGGAATATTACATTATATAAAAATGCCAATGGATGAAGAATATATATATTATACTATAAAAAATATATTACAATTATTATATATTAATAGAAGAGTTAGTCCTTTAACAGGACTTCCAGGAAATGTTCAAATTCAAGCTGAAATGAAGAAAAGATGGCTTAGTAAAAAGAGGTTTGCAGTTTTTTATTTTGACTTAGATAATTTTAAGGCATATAATGATATATATGGTTTCTTAAAAGGAGATGAAGTAATAAAACTTACAGCAAAAACTATATTAAGAAATGTTCATAGGTTAGGAAATGATAATAGTTTTGTAGGGCATATTGGAGGAGACGATTTTGTCGTAATAGTATCAGATATTGATTATGATAAATTATGCCAAGATATAATATCTGAGTTTGACAATTGTATAAAAAATTATTTTTCAGATTGTGATGTTGAGAGAGGTTATATAGAAGTAGCAAACAGAAGAGGAGTAATTGAGCAGTTTCCTTTAACTGCAATTTCAATAGGTGTTGTAGAAGTAACTCACGATAGATTTAATAATATTCTAGAAATTGGTGAAGCAGGGGCTAATGTTAAGCATTTAGCGAAGACTATACAAGGTAGTACATATGTTGTAGATAGAAGAAAAAATAAAGAAGATTAGATTGAAATAAATAACTAAATTAGATAGAAAGTGAAAATGGAATATGTCAAAAAAAAGAAAAATGTTCATAATAGAACTAGGAATTTTACTTCTAGTTCTAATTATTTTTATAATTGCAAAAACAAAAATATATACAATTTTTCCATTATGTATAATAAAGCGATTTTTTGGAATAGATTGCCCTTCATGTGGTGCAACCAGATGTGTTACAAATTTTGTTACAGGAAATTGGGTAGAGAGTTTTATGTATCATCCATTTTTCTTTGTAACTATAATATATTTAATAGTAGTAAATATTGTATACATCATTAATGCTTTTAGGAAAAAAGAAATATTAAAATGGATTTATCCTAAATTTAAATTTTGGATAGTTTGGACAATATTGTTAATTATTTTTGCAATTGTAAGAATTTTATTAAATAAATATTTTTTATGATATACACATTATAATACAATTGTTAGAGACTAATATATAATTTAGTAATGGAAAATTTAGTCAAAAAAAATGTAATTTAAAGAAAAAAAGTTTAATTGTAGAAATAAACTATAAGATTTTAGTAAAATTGAAAAAAATTTAAAAATTAATTTGACGAAAAAAAGATTATATTGTATAATTATAAAAAATATAATTTTTTTGTATCATAATATAAAAGGGGGAAATTTAAATGGAAGAAAATCCAATGGAAGGACAATCAAATTCTAATCAAAATGCTCAACAACAACCACAAGTAAACGTAAATGTAAACAATACACAAACAGCAGAAAAAACATCAGGACTATGTATAGCAGCTTTAGTTTTAGGTATAGTATCTTTAGTATTATGGTGTTTTTGGTTTATATCAGTTCCATGCGCAATACTTGCATTCATCTTAGGTCTTGTTGGACTAAAAAAACCAGGAAAAGGAATGGCAATAGCAGGTGTTGTAACTGGTTTAATAACAGCTGTTACTTGGTTAATAACATTTATATATCTTGCTGTAGTAGTAGGAGCATTATCATCAGCTAATGGTGATATTAATTCAGCATTACAAGATTATATGGATAACTATGGAAGTAGCTATTATAATTATTAATAAAGAAATTTTGAATAAAAATTAAAAACTCTCATATAAATATATAAAACATTTATATGGGAGTTTTTTTATGATTGTATTAAGTGGTAAGAGATTATTATTAATGTTAAGTGCAGTATTAGTAGCTATTGGAGTATTTAGTATTAATATGAAAATGGAAGAAGAAACCATGCAAACTGTAGCATTACCTGTAAGTAATAAAGTAATTGTTATAGATGCACGGGCATGGAGTGCCAGATGAGGGTGCAGAGAGTAGTAATGGAACAACAGAAGCACAAACAAATTTAAAAATTGCACTAAAAGTTCAAAATTTATTAGAACAGAGTGGAGCAACAGTAATATTAACAAGAAGTGATGAAAATGCAATATATGATATAGATAGTAAAACATTAAAAGAAAAGAAAGTATCAGACATAAAAAATAGAGTAAAAATAGGAAATGAGTCTAGTGCAGACATATTTGTAAGTATTCATTTAAATAAAATTCCTCAATCTCAATATTGGGGTTGGCAGTGCTTTTATAAAGAAGATAACGAAAAAAGCAAATTATTAGCACAAACATTACAGCAAAATTTAAACGAAGCCATCCAAAAAGAAAATAAAAGGGTTGCTATGAAAATTAATAATATATATATAATTAAACATGTGGAGATTCCAACAAGCATTGTAGAATGTGGTTTTTTATCAAATCCTGAAGAAGAAAAGTTACTTTTAGATGATGAATATCAAAATAAAATTGCTTGGGGAATCTACAATGGAATTATAGATTATTTTTATAATTAAACTATTAGGGACGGGGTTAAATAGTTTAGCACAATTAATAATTTGCAAAGTAACAGTTAAACTATTAGGGACGGAGTTAAATAGTTTAACAATTTAATTGTTATATAGCAAAACATGAATATTATATATTTTGAAGTGGTTCGTGGGGACCGTTTTAGAAAATGTTACGAACGTATGTGAGTTACATTTTCTTAAATGGGGCAACGCAAAAATATATAATATTCATGTTTTGCAAATAATATAAATAAAATTTTGTTAAACTATTTAACTCCGTCCCTAATAGTTTAACTTAAAAATAAGCTTAGTGCTAAACTATTTAACCCCGTCCCTAATAGTTTAACGAATAATTTTCCTCTCTTGGTAAATAATATT
Source organism: uncultured Clostridia bacterium (assembly GCA_947626555.1). GTDB lineage: Bacteria > Bacillota > Clostridia > TANB77 > CAG-508 > UMGS1663. The sequence continues at coordinate 20,923 of CANQSP010000003.1, forward strand.
AATATACAAATTTACCAAGGGGCGAAAGATTTTATATGGAATATAGAAATTTGAATATAAAAGGTGCAGTATTAAATAATGATCAATTACAAAATTATTTGGAAAAAATTGCATCAGATCATGTACTTATAAATACAAGTGAAAAAGATACTTATCCAATTCCAAAATTAAAAGAAAATTATGAGGTTATAAAGGAAATTTATAATCTTTTAAATGAGCATATAAAAATAGGATTGCCAATTCATCCAGCAGGAGAGTGGCTTTTAGATAATTTTTATATAATAGAAGAAACTATTAAAACGATAATAAAAGAATTACCACTAAAAAAATATGTAAGTTTTTTAGGTATTTCTAATGGAATGTATAAAGGGTTTGCAAGAGTTTATGTGCTCGCAGCTGAAATAGTTGCTTATACAGATAATAGAATAGATGGGAAAAATATAAGTGATTTATTAAATAGTTATCAAAAAAAGAAAACTTTAAGTATGGAAGAAATATGGAATATAGGACTATTTATGCAAATAGCTTTAATACAAAACATAAAGGATATTTGTGAAAAAATATATTTTAGTCAGATGCAGAAGTATAGAGTAGAAAATATTATAGAAAGATTAGTGGAAAATAAAGATGAATTGAAATACAAAAATTTATCTAATTATAAGTCAAAAGTAAAAGGATATGGAGAGATGAAATATCCCTTTATTGAGTATATGTCATATAGACTAAAGCGTTATGGAAAATCTGCATCTGCATTTATGAATGTATTAGAAGAACAAGTAAATAAAATGGGTACAACCATTGATGAAGTAATACAAAAAGAACATTTTGATATAGCAGTAAAAAAAGTCAGTATGGCAAATTGCATAACAAGTATTAAGGAATTACTTAGAATAGATTTCTTACAAATATTTGAAAAAATAAATGGAGTAGAAGAAATATTAAAAAAAGACCCTGTAGGAATTTATCCTAAAATGGATTATAAAACAAAAGAGTATTATAGAAATAAAATTAAAGAGCTTTCAAAAAAAACTAAAATATCTGAAATATATATTGCACAAAAAGTTCTAGAACTTGCTGAAAAGGCTAAACTATTAGGGACGGGGTTAAATAGTTTAGCAGGAAAAAATAGTAATAGTAATATTTCGCAAAATAAGAATGAAAGTGCTAAACTATTTAACCCCGTCCCTAATAGTTTAGCCAATAGTATAGTCTCACATGTAGGCTATTATTTAATAGATGATGGCGAAAATATATTATTGGACAAACTTCAATCAGGAGTAAAGAAAAAGTTAAGTACCAAACTTAAAGTACGAAGGTTTTTGGCTACAATATGGGGAGCAAGTGTAGTTATAGATATACTAATTTGTATTTTACTGGCTTTACAGTTAAATATATTGACACGAGGAGCACAAGTACAATTTGGTAATATTGTTTTAATTATATTTACAGCAATTATTTTATTACTTCCAATTCAGGAAGTCATACAGCAAATAGTAAAACATGTAATGGGAAAAATAGTAAAGCCTAAAATTATTCCAAAGTTAGATTTTCAACACGGTGTTCCAAAAGAGGCTGCTACTTTTGTGGTTATTCCAACTATAATTAAAAGTAAAGAAAAAGTTGCAGATTTGATGAAACGTTTAGAAGTATACTATTTAGCAAATAAAAGTGATAATTTGTATTTTGCTCTTTTAGGTGATTGTTCATCTGGAAAAAATAAAGAAGAAAGCTTTGATAAAGAAGTAAAAGAAGAGGGAATAAAACAGGTAAAATTATTGAATGAAAAATACAATGTTAAAGAAAATGAAATGCCGAAATTTAGCTTTATTTACAGAAAAAGATTTTGGAATGGAAGTGAAGAATGTTATTTAGGTTGGGAAAGGAAAAGAGGATTATTAAATCAATTTAATGAGTATTTATTAGGAAATGAAAAAAATGTTTTTAAAGTAAATACTTTAGAGAGTTGGAGGAAAAAAGAAAATTTAAAAGCACTAAATAAAAATGCAACAAGTAATACAGGGGTTGAAAGTGAATCTTATAATTTTGCTAAGATTAAATATATTATAACTTTAGATGCAGATACAGAATTAAGTTTAAATACAGGTTTGGAGCTAATAGGTGCAATGGAACATGTACTAAATGCACCTATGCTTAATGAACAAAAAGATTTGGTAATTAGAGGTCATGGGTTAATACAACCAAGAGTAGGAATAGATTTAGAGGCTAGTAAAAAGAATTTATTTACGAAGATATTTGCAGGAAATGGTGGAACAGATCCATATACTAATGCCATTTCAGATGTATATCAAGATAATTTTGATGAAGGAATCTTTACAGGAAAAGGAATTTATAATTTAGAGGTTTTTTCTAGAGTTCTTAACAACGAAATTCCAGAAAATACTGTTTTGAGCCATGATTTATTAGAAGGAAGTTATTTAAGATGTGCATTAGCTACAGATATAATGTTATTAGATGGATATCCAGCAAATTATAACAGTTTTAAAACAAGACAGAACAGATGGGTTAGAGGAGATTTTCAAATTGCTAGTTGGCTGAGAAAATATATTATAGATAGAAAACAAAATAAGAAAAAGAATCCACTTAACTTTTTATCAAAATATAAAATTTTCGACAATTTAGTAAGAGCTATAACTCCAATTTTTATAGTAATTTTATTAATTATAGCTACTAGTTTATCTATAATTCAAAATTCTTCTATGTGGGAATTGTATGCTGTAGCAATTTTGGCAATTTTTATACCAACAGTCATAGACGTTGTTAATAAAATTATATATAGAAAAGAAGGACAAGATGGAAAGAAAAGTTTTAGTCCCAATATAAATTCTTTGCTTGCCAGCGTTTTGAGAAGTTTTATAAATTTAGCTATACTTCCAGATAATAGTTATAACAACTTAAATGCTATAGTAAAAACAGTTTATAGAAAGTGTATAACTAAAAAGCATATGTTAGAATGGACAACCTCAGAAGAAGCGGAAAAACTTGCAAAAACTGATTTACAATCATATTATTTTAATATGCTTCCAAATATTATATTGGGGGTATTGGGAGTACTAGTAGCTATAACTACACTAAATAATATTGTATCTAAAGGAATTGTTATTATTATATCCATTATATGGCTTATTGCACCGACTGTTATGTGGTATATAGGAAGAACTAATAAAGTAACTAAAATAATAGATGAATTAAATGAGAAAGATAAGATTTATCTTTCCAATATTGGAATGAAAACATGGCAATATTTTAAAGATAATTTGACTAAAGAAAATAATTATCTACCTCCAGATAATTATCAAGAAGATAGGACGCCTAAATTAGTTCCTAGGACATCTTCGACTAATATTGGATTAGCTATGTTGGCAGTAATATCAAGTTATGATATGAGATATGAGAAATTAGATGATACACTAAATTTATTAAATGAGATGATTCAAACTGTAGAAAAACTAGCTAAATGGAATGGTCACTTATATAATTGGTATGATATAAGAACGTTAGAACCATTGCTACCAAGATATATCTCGACGGTTGATAGTGGAAATTTTGTAAGCTATATTTATATTGTAAAAAAATTTTTAGAGGAAAATCTAAAAGTAGAAGAAGAGTCAAAAACTGAAAATAAAAAACGTGAAGATAATATTAATGAGCAAATAAGAGCTAATATTAAATATTTGAATGAATTAATTGAGAAAACTAATTTTAGTGTATTGTATGACGAAAGTAAAAGATTATTTTCAATAGGATATAATATAGAAGAAAATAAATTAACAGATTCATATTATGATTTACTTGCTTCAGAAGCAAGGCAGGCAAGTTTAGTAGCAATAGCAAAAAAAGATGTTTCGCCAAAACATTGGTATAATTTAAGTAGAACTCTTACAACATTAAATGGATATAAAGGACTTGTATCATGGGCTGGAACATCATTTGAATATTTGATGCCAAATATAAATGTAAGAAAATATGAAGGAAGTTTATTAGATGAATCTTGTAAATTTATGATTATGAGTCAAAAGGAATATGCTAAAAAATTAGGTGTGCCATGGGGATTTTCTGAAACAGCATTTAATGTAAAAGATTTAAACAACAATTATCAGTATAAAGCAATAGGTGTCCCATGGCTTGGATTAAAAAGAGGGTTAGACGAGGATATTGTTGTTTCTACCTATGGTTCATCAATGGCAATAACAGATGAACCTCAAGAGGTAGTAAATAATTTGAGAAAATTAGAAGAAAAGCAGATGTATGGTAAATATGGCTTTTATGAATCAATTGATTATACAGCTTCAAGATTAAAAAGAAAAGAAAGATATGCAGTTGTAAAAACTTATATGGCACATCATCAAGCATTAATATTACTTTCATTAAATAATTTATTTAATGAAAAAATACTCCAAAAAAGATTTCATGATAATCCTGAAATAGAGGCAATAGATATTTTACTTCAAGAAAGAATGCCGGAAAGTATTATAATAACGAAAGAGCAAAAAGAAAAGACAAGCAAAATAAAATATGTGGATTATGAAGATTATGCACAAAGAGTTATTACAAAACCAGATGCAGATTTACCATGTATAAATGTAAGGTCAAATGGGAAATATACTGTAGTTACAAACTCAAAAGGAAATGGATATAGTAAATATAAGGACATTTTAATAAATAGATTCAAAGCTACCGCAGACGAAGCACAAGGCATATTTCTTTATGTAAAAAATATAAAAAATAAAAGAATTTGGAGTTCAAACTACGAAAGTTATTTATCTAAGCCAGATAAAATAGAAATTACTTTTTCAGAAGATATAGATAAGATTTCAAGAATTGATGGGGCTATAGAAACTGTGTTTAAAAATACAATTTCGCCTGAAGATGCAGTTGAAATAAGAAATGTAACTTTAAAAAATACAGGAATTGAAAATGAAACCTTAGAAATAACAAGTATTTTGGAGCCAGTACTTTCAACAGAAATACAAGATTATGCCCATCCTGCATTTAATAACTTGTTTTTACAATATGAGCAAATAGGAGATACAATTTTAATAAAAAGGAAGGACAGAAAAAATACATCTAAGCAAATATATATGGCAGTAAATTTTTATACAAATAACAATACTATTGGAGATATAGAGTACGAAATAGATAAAGAAAGACTATATGGAAGAGGTAATATTGAAATTCCTAATATGGTAAAACTTTCAAAACCTTTTTCAAGAAGAATTGATTTAACAATAGATCCTATTATTGCAATGAGAAGGACCATTTTATTAAAACCTAATGAAAGTATAAATTTAAGTTTTGTAATTGCTATTTCAGAAAATAGAGAAGATGTAATTAATTTAATAAGTAAGTATTGTAATTATGAAAGTATAAGTAAAACTTTTGAATTAAGTACTGCTCGAACTGAAGCGGAAAATAGGTATTTAGGATTAAATTATAAAAATATATTAGATTACCAAAAAATGTTGGGATATTTATTATTTAGTAATCCTTTGAAAGAAGTAGATTCGAATGAAGGAAAAAATTATAGTCAAAGTGAACTTTGGAAATATGGAATATCTGGTGATTTACCTATACTTTTAGTAAAAATTGCAAATGTAAATGATATATATGTTTTAGAAGATATATTAAAAGCTTATGAATTTTATAGAGCTAAGAATATTGAAATAGATTTAGTAGTTCTAAATAAGGAATCAAATAGTTACGAAAGTTATGTAAAAGAAGCGATTATAAATGCCATTTTAAATAGTAATTTAGGTTATATGCAAAACATTAGAGGAGGAATTTTCGTAATAGAAAATACAGAAGATGAAGATTTATTTGATATTAGAGCGAATTTAATAATTGAGGCAAAGAATGGAAGTATAAATAGACAGTTAAAAGATTTAGAAGAAGAGTATATAGAAAATATAAAGGAGATTGGCTATGAACCTCAAAAATTAGGAGTAACTGAAGAAGAAAAAATATCTAAACCACTTAATGCAGATGAGCTTAATTATTATAATGAATATGGTGGTTTTTCCAAGGATGGAAAAGAGTATTATATTAGAATAAATAAGGAAAATAGGCTTCCTACAGTATGGAGTAATATTCTTACAAATGAAAATTTTGGAACGATAGTTACGGAAAGTTTAGGAGGATATACTTGGACAAATTCAAATAGTAGATTAAATAAAATTACAGCATGGTCTAATAATCAAGTTTTGGATATTCCGTCTGAAATAATTTATTTACAAGATGCAGAAAGTTTAAAAACTTGGTCAATCGGGGCAAATCCTATGCCAGACGATAATGATTACTATATAACTTATGGTTTTGGGTATGCGAAATATATGCATACAAGTAGTCAAATTTCTCAAAATTTAACAGTATTCGTTAGCAAAAATGAAAATATAAAGATAAATTTACTAAATTTAAAAAACTTAGAACCACGAAAGAAAAAGCTAAAATTAGTATATTATATAAAGTTGGTAATGGATGAGGATGAACTTAAATCACAAGGTTATATAGAAGTTAAATTTAATAAGAATGCCAATGTATTAGAAGCTAGAAATTTAGCTAATAGTGATTTTAAAGATATAGTTTATATTTCTAGTAGCGAAAAAATACAGTATTTTACTGCAAGTAAAAAATTTTTTGTAGGCAATGGAAGTTTAGCAAATCCTGAAGCATTAAAAAGAGTAGGTTTAAATAATGAAAGTTCGTTTAACACAAATGATGTGTTAGCAATTCAAATGGAAGTAGAATTAGAAGCGTTCGAATCAAGGGATATATCAATACTTCTAGGTGCTGAAAAAGAGCAAATCAATTGTGAAGATAATGCATATAAATATTGTAAAATAGGAAATTGTATTAATGAGTTGGATAGTGTTCAAAATTATTGGAAGAATACAGTAAATAGAGTAGAGGTAAAAACTCCAATGGAATCGTTTAATATACTTTTAAACGGATGGCTTAATTATCAAATAATAGCAAGTAGACTTTGGGCAAGAACAGGATTTTATCAATCTGGTGGTGCATACGGCTTTAGAGACCAGTTACAAGATACAATAGCTTTAAAATATATAAATCCAGACTTTATGAAAAATCAAATTATAAAGCATAGCAAGCATCAGTTCATAGAAGGAGATGTTGAACATTGGTGGCATGATTCTACGTCAAGGGGAATAAGAACAAGGTTTTCAGATGATTTATTGTGGCTTGTGTATTTAGTTATTGAATATATTGAATTTACAGGAGATTATAATATATTAAAAGAGGTTACTCCATATAGAAAAGGTGAAATTTTGGAAGATGGAGTAGATGAAAAGTATGATTTATATACTGAATCTCAAGAAGTAGGTACGATTTTTGAGCATTGTATAAGAGCAATAGAAAAATCACTTAATTTTGGAGAAAATGGGTTGCCTAAAATTGGTTCAGGTGATTGGAATGATGGTTTTAGTACTGTTGGAAATAAAGGAAAAGGGGAAAGTGTATGGCTTGGATTTTTCTTATATGATGTATTAAATAGATGGATTCCAATTATGGAGAAATCATATATAATAAATGAAGAAAATAATGAAAAGATAGATTTAATAGAAAAATATAAAAACATAATAGAAAATTTAAAAAGAGCATTAAATAATAAAGCTTGGGATGGAAGATGGTATAGAAGAGCATATACAGATGATGGAAATATTTTAGGAACTATAGAAAATGAGGAATGTAGAATAGATGGTATTTCTCAAAGTTGGGCAACAATTTCTGGTGCGGGGGATAATGATAAGAAATATATTTCTATGGAAAGCTTAGAAAATCATTTAATAGATAGAGAAAATGGAATAATAAAATTATTAGATCCACCTTTTGAAAAAAGTAAGTTGGAACCAGGTTATATAAAGGCTTATTTGCCAGGTACAAGAGAAAATGGAGGACAATATACACATGCAGCAATATGGGCAATTATTGCAGAAGCAAAACTTGGTTTTGGAGATAAAGCAGTAGAATTATTTAGAATGATAAATCCTATAGAACATTCAAGGACAAGGGAAGCAGCTAATAAATACAAAGTAGAGCCATATGTTATAGCAGCAGACATTTATGGTCATTCAAATTTAGCAGGTAGAGGTGGTTGGACATGGTATACAGGTTCGAGCAGTTGGATGCAAATTGCAGGAATTGAATATATATTAGGACTAAAAATAAAAAATAAAGTATTAAGATTAGAACCATGCATTCCAGCAACATGGAAAGAATATTTTATAAGATATAGATATGCAAATACAATTTATAATATAACTGTAAAAAGAGAAGAAAGCTTAACACCAAATAATGAAGTGTTCAATACAAGTGTAAAGAAGTTTATAGTTAATGGTAAACAAATAGAAGAAAAAGAAATTTTGCTTGATGAAAATGGTGGAATTATAGAAATAGAAGTGGAAATTTAGGGGACGGTTCTAAAAATCCGGAATTTTGGGACGGTCAAAAAAATTCAAAAAATAAGGGACGGTATAAAATTCAACCGTCCCTAAATTCCGGATTTTTTTGATTGTCCCTACTTTCCAAGTTCTTCATGTCTTTTTATTTTTTGTGTAGTTGTTTTTATTAAAGGAACATCTGTAACAACGATTTCTCTAATATATTTGTAAGCTGGCATTGATTTGTTTATATTGTTTCTAATATCTTGCCAAATAATATCGTGATATAAATTCTGAATGTTTGCAGTTCTTTTAGATGCTTGAAAATTAGTAATATTTTCTTTAAACATTTCTTCCATAACATTTTTGTCATAGACAATTTTTGCACACAAGCTTAAGTCTCTATCTTTATCATTTGGTTTTGCATAAACCATACTTTCTGTCACATATGGAAGTTTATTTATAAGTATTTCTAATTCTTCTGGGTAAATATTCTTTCCATTTTTTAATACTATAACATCTTTTTTTCTTCCAGTTATGAAAAGAAAACCATCTTTATCTATATGACCTAAATCTCCAGTATAGAACCAGCCATCTTTTAAGACTTCATTAGTTGCTTCTTCATTATCATAATATCCAAGCATAACAGTAGGACCTTTTGCTTTTATTTCTCCAATGCCATCTTCATTTGGTGAATCTATTTCTATTTCTAAGCCAGGCAATGCAAAGCCAACAGATCCAAGTTTTTTATACTTATCGTTTTCGCCTGCAAGTACAGGAGAAGTTTCTGTAAGACCGTAACCTTGAAGTAGATTTATACCTAAATTAAGGAAACCTTGTATTGCTTCTTTACTCATAGGTGCACCACCTGCTATTAAAATGTGTAAATTTGGTGCGAAATTATCTAAAATTTGTTTAAATACTTTTCTTCTAATATCAATACCGAATTTAAGTAAAAAGTTACATATGGAAGACATTACTTTGACTAACTTTGTTTTTCCTTGTTCTTCCACAGCTTTACAAATTTTTTTATACATAATTTCAAGCATAAGTGGAACGCAAACAAAACCTGTTATATTATATTCTTTTAAATTGTTTGCTACATACCTAATACCGTCACAAAATGCAATAGTTATTCCACAATAGGTTCCATAAAGGAATGTGCAACTTGATTCAAATGTATGGTGCAAAGGTAAGAAAGATAAAAACGTATCTTCTTTTGTAACTTTTGCCATTTGTGAAAGTGCGTATATATCTGCACATATATTGGCTTGCGATAATGCTACAGCTTTAGAAATAGCAGTAGTTCCAGAAGTAAATAACATTATAGCCATTTTATTATTATCTATAACTACTTCTTTATATTTTGTGTTATTTTCACTTAAAAGCTTTTCTCCTTTGCTAATTAAGTCTGAATAAAATATGCAGAAATCTTCTTCAAGCTTGTCCATACAAATAAAATGTTTCAAATTTGTAGATTTGGCTATATTTAATTTTTTAAAAGTAGAAACATATTCTTTATCAAAAATAACTGCTTCAGCATTACTCCTTTTTATTAAGCCCTCAATTTCATTTTCAGGTAAGGCTTTATCTAATGGAACAACTACAATATTTGAAGTAGTTATTGCTAAATAGCTAACACACCATTCATAACGATTTGGAGCAATTATTGCAACTCTTTTTTCTGTTAAACCAAGATTAATTAGGGCAGTGCCTAGTTTTTCTATGTCAGAAACAAATTGTGCATAGGTAACTTCTATATAGTTAGTTGATTTTGGTTCTAATTTGTATTTGAATGCTAGTTTTTCAGAGTAAAGCTCTTTATACCTCTCAATTAATTCTCTAAAATTGTGTATTTCAACATTATCATATAACTTTCTTCTTTTATCTATCATAAAATTTAAAATCCTTTCATTTATATTGAATTGTGAAGTTTTAAATTGGAAATATTTTCAATATTATACTATAAAATAATAAAAATGGCAATTAAAATAAATTGTCAAAATTCACTAAATTTTGCATTTTTAATTGCCATATATGTAATATTTTCATATTATCTATTATATATAAGATTAAGTATATTGTATCTTGTCAAAATTCATGTATTCTAGTTTAATTTAGCCATTTCTTCATGTCTTTTTATTTTTTGAGTAGTTGTCTTAATTAAAGGTTCTGTAGTAATAGTAACATTTTTTATATATTTATAAGTTGGAATTTGCTCATTTACATTTTTAACTACATTTTTTAAAAGTTCATAAACTTCATCTTCAGTTTTACCTTTTAATTCTTCATTTTCTGTTGAGTATACCAATTTTGCTGAAATTTTTCCATCATCTTCATTAGACAAGTAAACAAAACTTTCTTCAATAAGAGTAGAATTGTTTAATAAGCTTTCTATTTCTTGTGGGAAAATCTTTTTGCCATTTTTTAGAACAATCATATCTTTTATACGACCTGTTACAAAAAGATATCCATCTTTATCAATATATCCTAAATCTCCTGTGTGGAAATATCCATCTATTAAAACCTCTTTAGTTTTTTCTTCATTATTGTAATATCCAAGCATAACATTTGGACCTTTTACGGTAATTTCGCCAACACCTTTTTCGTCAGGATTGAATATTTTTACATCTTGATTGAATAATACATGTCCACAACTTCCTGGTCTTCTATATTTATCATTTTCAGAAGAAATAACAGGAGATGTTTCGGTAAGCCCATATCCTTGTATCATTGTGATACCAATAGATTCAAAAAATTTTATAATTTTAGCATCAATAGAAGCTGAGCCAAAGATTACAATTCTAAATCTTCCTCCTAAGTTATCCAAAACAGACTTAAAGAATTTCCTTCTAAGGTCAATATGGAAAATGCGTAAAAAGTTAGAAATAGCCATTAACATTTTAAATGGAACTGTTAAGCCTTTAGATTTTATTGTTTTATTTATTTGTCTATACATAACTTCAAGAAGTGCAGGTACACACACTAGACCAGAGATTCCATATTCCTTCATATTTTTTGGAATATGTTTTAAACCATCGCAATAACAAATTGTATAACCAACAAAGAAGCAGTATAAATATGTTGCTGTGCATTCTAATGTATGGTGTAATGGTAGAAAAGATAGTACTTTATCTCCATCTTCATATTTAATTAAAGTAGTCATTGCACAGAAATTAGAGCATATATTTCTTTGAGAAAGCATTACTGCCTTAGACATTCCTGTTGTACCGGAAGTAAATAAAAGTATAGACATTTTGTCACTATCTATTTTTACATTCTCAAAAGAAGTGTCACCATTTTCACGTAGTTTTTTGCCTTCTTCAATTAACTGATGAAGAGATAATATATCATCTTCATTTTGTTTTGTATCCATACAAATATAATATTTTAAATTTGTATTATTTTTGCTTCTTATGCTTTTAAATTTATCTGTAAATTTCCCATCAAAAATAACAGCCTCAGCTTCGCTTCTTATAAGAGAATCCTCAATTTCATTCTCTGGTAACATATAATCTAAAGGAACACAAACCATATTTCCGTTATTTATTGCTTGATAACTTGTTGGCCATTCATACTTATTATGTCCAATTAATGCTACTCTTTTTTCTTCTAATCCCATATTTAGAAGTTTAGTTGTTAAATTTCTTACGTCTTCATAATGTTCCTTAAAGGTTACATTTATATATTCTGGTTCTTTGGCTGTTGGGTCTTTTTTGTAACTAAATGCTACTCTATCTGGGAAGTTCTTTATTGTACTTTCCATTAATTCTCTAAAATTGTCTACAAAGGAACCAGGGTAAAGCCTATTTGGCTTTGATTTAAATTCTTCACTCATGAATAATTCCCCCTTGCACATATTTTATATAAAAAACGGAAATAAATCAATAGAATTGACTATTTATACTAAAAATTGTATAATAAATATTGGTATATAGCAAAATATGAATATATTATTTATTTAGTAACATTTTGTGGGGACCAGCAAATTATAAATTGTAAAAAATTTTATTTATAAAATTTTTTAACAAGCTATTATGTAGCTGGGAGTTACTAAATAAATAATATATTCATATTTTGCCAAAACTATTAGTTGTATCAGAAGTGAAAGGAATGAAATAAATGAAAGTAGGTTTTATATCACTTGGTTGTAGCAAAAATTTAGTAGATACTGAAATGGCAATAGGTCTATTTAAAAATAATAATTATGAAATAGTAAATAATCCTAAAGAGGCAGAAATTATAGTAATAAACACATGTGGATTTATAGAGTCTGCAAAGCAAGAAGCGATAGATACAATTTTAGAAATGGCAGAATATAAAAAACAAAAGTGTAAATACTTAATTGCAATGGGTTGTATGGTTCAAAGGTATAAAGATGATTTAGAAAAAGCTCTTCCAGAGGTAGACTTGTGGATTAAATATGACTCTTATGATACATTTTGGAGCCAGATAGAAAATTTTATGCAAGGAAAGGCTAAAGAAGATAAAACAAAAAGAACAGTAAAAATGAATACAAAAATGCAAAGTGAAAAAAATGATATAACCGGTCAATTAATACAAGAAAAGGGTATAACAAATCAATTAGAACAAAATGAGAATATAGCATGTCAATTGGCACATACAGAAAGTAAGAAAATGCATTTCCTTGATAGGGTTATTTCAACTGGAGATAATTTTGCATATTTGAGAATAGCGGAAGGTTGTAGCAATAGGTGTACTTATTGTGCAATACCATATATAAGGGGACCATTTGTTAGTAGAACAATAGAAGATATAATAGAAGAAGCTAATAAGTTAGTAGATGAAGGATACAGTGAGTTAATTTTAATAGCACAAGATACAACTAAATACGGAATTGACATTTATGGAGAACCAAAATTAGCACAATTATTAGAGAAATTGTGCAAAATAGACAAAGTAAAGTGGATTAGATTTTTATACGCATATCCAGAGACAATTACAGATGAACTTATTAAAGTTGTTAAAGAGAATGATAAAATATGTAAATATTTTGATATTCCAATTCAACATATTTCAGATTCAGTTTTAAAGAGAATGAATAGAAAAAGTAATGGAGAGAGCATAAGGAAACTTATACAAAAATTAAGAAAAGAAATTCCTGAAGTAGTAATTAGAACTACTGTAATGGTAGGTTTCCCAGGTGAAACCAAAGAAGATTTTGAAGAATTATATGAATTTATAAAATGGGCTAAATTTGATAAATTAGGTGCATTTACATATTCTAAAGAGGATGGTACGCCGGCAGAAAAATTAAAAGAACAGGTTCATCACAATACAAAGAAGAGTAGATATAATAAAATAATGGAACTTCAACAAGAAATATCTAGGGAAAATTTAAAAAGATTTATAGGAAAAGAATTGGAAGTTTTAGTTGAGGCTATGACTTTTGATGGTAAATATTATGTGGCAAGAAGTTATATGGACGTTCCAGATATTGATGGTTTTGTATATATAAAAGTTAAAGATAAAAGTGAAAACTTAGTAGGTAAATATACTACTTGTAAAATTGTAGATGTAAAAGAATATGATTTAATTGGAGAATGATTTTGCTTATTTTCTATTTCGTCCTAAGACATGTCACTAAAAATACTTTTTTAAATATAATGTAGTAAGATGTAAAAATACATCTAAAAATAGAACTTGAGAGGAATGAAATAAATGACATTAGATGAAGTGGAATTAAATAGGGAAGTTAAAGTTAAATGTGTAAATTGTGATGAAAATATAAAAAGAAGAATTTTGGATTTAGGAATAATAGAGGGAACAAAAATAAAACCAGTTTTAAAAAGTCCACTTGGAGATCCAACTGCTTATGAGGTTAGAGGAACTTTAATTTCACTACGAAAAGAAGATAGCAAAAAAATATTAACTAATGAGTAATATGAGAATATAATATATTAATTTGGAGAGTGATATTATGGGACTTACGCTTGGCTCTACTGGTCAGAAATTGTTAAATAATGATGTGGAGTCTTTAAAAAATAGTTGTGATTATACAATAGCAATTAGCCGGAAACCCGAATGTAGGAAAGTCTACGATTTTTAACGGACTTACTCGGAATGAATCAGCATACAGGAAATTGGCCGGGAAAAACAGTAGAAAATAGTAGTGGGATTTGTAAATATAAAGATAAAAATTACTTGTTAGTGGATATTCCGGGAACATATTCTATTATGTCTAATTCAGAAGAAGAGGAAATTGCAAGGGATTATATTTGTTTTGGAAACCCTGATGCTACTGTTGTAATATTAGATGCAACATGTTTAGAAAGAAATTTAAATTTAGTGTATCAAATAATGGAAATTACACCTAATATTGTAGTATGTGTTAATTTATTAGATGAAGCAAAAAAGAAAGGAATACATATAAATTTAGAAGTATTAGAAAAAGAATTGGGTGTACCAGTAGTAGGAACTATTGCAAGAAAGAAAAAAACACTAAACAGGTTAATGCAAAAAGTAGAAGATGTTTTAGAAGGAAAAATTAATTCTAATTTAAAAAGGGTTAAATATATACCAATTATAGAGGATTGCATTCAAATGTTAACTTGCGAAGTTGAAAAAATTTTACCCCAAAATAAACAATATTTGTTAAGATGGATTTGTTTAAAATTAATAGATGGGGAAGAGAGAATATTAGAATCTATACAGAAGAATTTAAATATAAGTTTCAATAATGAAAAGTTAAATGCAAAATTAGAAGAAGTTTGTGAACTTTTAGAAAAAAATGGTATAAAAAAAGAAGATATAAAAGATAAAATGGTTGCAAGTATAGTTATAAGAGCTGAAGGAGTTTGCATAGATGCAGTTGATTTTAGCCAAAGCAAAAAGCAAAATAGAGATAGGAAAATAGATAAAATATTAACTTCAAAAATTTGGGGAATTCCTATCATGATTGCTTTTTTAGGAATAATACTGTGGATTACAATAGTTGGAGCAAATTATCCATCTACGTTACTTTCAGATTTATTTGGATGGGCTAAGGGCTTTTTAATAGAAGGTCTGAATGCCATTTACGCCCCAACATGGTTAACTAGCATACTGATAGATGGGGTATATAGCACGGTTACGTGGATTATATCTGTAATGTTACCACCAATGGCAATATTCTTTCCAATGTTTACTTTGCTAGAAGATTTAGGAGTGTTACCTAGAATTGCATTTAATTTGGATAAATGTTTTAGAAAAGCTTGTAGCTCACGGGAAACAAGCACTTACCATGTGCATGGAAGTGACAATGTGGTTAATTATACATTTAAAACTATTTCCATATTGTCTTTAATAATAATTTTATTTAAAAGCTTATCTATGTAGTCATCTAAATTATCACTATTTAGTTCGAGTAGTATATAGCTTTCTAATTTTTCTTTGTTATTAAAATTTTGTACCTCTAATTGATTTAATTTCGACTTTAAATCATCAATTTGGTTATTAATAATAAATTCCTTTTGTTTTAAATCTTCTTTGCTTAAAAGTCCATCTAATGCAAAATCTAACAATCGGTCTTTTTTTAATAATATTTTATTTAATTCATTTTGTAATTTTAGCTTGTCAGTTTTATGCAATTCAACATTTGAAACTTCATTATAGAGTTTGAGTAAATTTTCTACAATTAATTTTTCATAGATTTTATAAAAATTAAATTTTTCTGCTAAAATGCTATAGATATCTTTTTCATAAACAATGGGGCAAGAGCAAGTCTTTTTTCCAGTATCATGGTAGTTTTTGCAAACCCAACAGACTTCATCTTTTTTATTTTTATAGTGTTTAATTTTTCTTACAAACGAACAATTATGTTGTAAACAATAAATTTTTCCAGATAGGGGATAGCTACTGGAATATTTACAATTACTTGTTGAATTTTTACTTCTTTTTAATAATTTTTCATTTGCTTTTTGCCACAGGGTTTCGCTTACTATAGGAGGCACTTTTCCATAGTCTTTGTATATTTTCCACTCATTTTGAGGGTAAAAGTTTCGTCTTTTACTTCTATAGTCTATAACGGTAGATAAATTGCCAGTATAAAAGCCTTTATATTTAGGGTTTTGTATAATTCTTTTTAAAGTATTTTGATGAAAAGGTTTATTTTTGTGATTTAAATAGCCATTTTGCTCCAAATATAAAGCAAGTTTCTTTAATCCTATTTTAGTGTTTGCATAGGTTTCAAAAATAATTTTTACAATTTTGGCTTCTTCATCATCTATAATAAGTTTTCCATTTTGTTTTTGGTAGCCCCATATATTGTTTGTGCCTAATACTGTGCCTTTTTCTATTGCTCGTTTGAACCCAAATTTAGTTCTTTCAGATAATTTTCTAATTTCATCTTGTGCCATGCTAGACATTATTGTAAGCCTTAGTTCGCCGTCATTTGAAGCGGTGATGATATTGTCAGATAAAAAATACACACACACATCATATTCTAATAATTTCCTAGTATAAAGTAAGCTATCAATAGTATCACGAGAAAATCTGGAAACCTCTTTTGCTAAAATTAAGTCGAATTTCTGCACTTTTGCGTCTTCTAGCATTTTCATAAAATTAGTACGTTTTAATGAACTTGTACCGACTTATTCCTTCATCTACGTAACCAGAAACTTTGGTCCAATTACTATTATTTTTAATATAATTTTCAAAAAAAGAAACCTGATTTTCCAAAGAATTTATTTGTTCTTCTTTTTCAGTAGATACCCTAGCATAATAGGTTACTTTTAAAGGTAAATCAAAAATAGTTTTGCCAATACTAAATTTATTTTTTAATTCAAAAATTGTCAATTTTTTTCCTCTTTATTAATAGATTTTAAAAGGGCAAGTTTTTTTTCAACTGCCCAATATGTATTTTCATCAATTATTTTTTTAAAGTATAATCGCTTGTTTATAATAGATTCAATTTCATAAATTATAGTTTTTTCCATAGTAATAAATATTAAATAAGTAGAGGGAATATTACAAAAATAGAAACTCATATAGAATTCTTTCCCATAGCATTGAAGTTGATATTTTCGTCATAAATCCCCCTAAAAAAATTATCATGAATGTATTATAATCCAATAAAATTATATGCCAAAATTTGGAAAATATTTTAACGGAAGCCTCCGTCCGCCTCCTCCGCCACCGAAGGAACCGCCTCCACCTCCGCCAGATGAAAATCCTCCACCTCCGGAAGAGTAACTATTTGCACGTGCGACGGCTGCATCATGGGCACTTTTTGCAGATCTTGCGTCATGAACCCAAGAGTTTGCATACATACTAATAAATATTAGGTTATTATATGAACTAATATTAGATTGCTCAATTACTTGAGGATATATGTCTTCAAATTGTTTAGCAACTTTTTTAGCAATACCTAACATTTGAGCAAATATTAGATACCATTCAAGTAAGTGAACTTCAATAGCTTCTCTTTCTTTTATAAGAGTATAGTCATTTAAATATTTCTTTAAACCGGCTAATTGGATAGCTTTTTCTTTTAGTTCAGGAGAGGCAGTATATATATAACTTTTTCCGCCTAAAGCCCTTTTCTTTTCAACTGTAGTAATTAAATTTTCTGCAATAAATTTAGTTCTACCTGCCTTTCTCATAGTTTCAAACCAACCTAAAATACTGCTAAAATGTTCTTTAGACCATTTCTTAAATTCTTTATCTTCCAAAATACCATCTTTACTTGCTTCATATAACATATCGTATAAGTGTTTTTCTTGTGGATTAGTTATATTTTTCATAATTTCATAATTCAAAGTAACTTTTATACTTTGCCTATTTAATAGACCTTCGCGAGTATTTTCTATACTAATTAGTGAATCTTTAAGCCACTTTAAAATAATTGCACCTAAAATATCGGTATCATTTTTTAGTAACTTATATTGGTATGCAACAAAATATGCTTTTTCTAAATCGCCATCTAATGGGATATCTCTATAATAAGGAATATCATTACCAATTCTTTTTCCTTCTTTACCATAGTTAAATTGTTCTTTATTATGTCCGGATGATATAATTATACTAAGTAATATAGGAAAAGATATAATAAACATCATATACAATGTTAATGGTATTATAAGTAGTGAGCTAGTAGACCTAGAAGTAGATGGTCTTTGGTATTTTGTAGCACTTTCTTGCGCCATATTATAGTAGTGCTCAAAATTATAATTCAATTTATTACTTAAATTAAATGTACCAAGAGGGAATTTTACTAATATAGTCATATATTCGTTAGAAGATAAAGTTCCTGGTGATTGCATTTCTATATATCCATCGTAAACATAAGCTGTTCCACCATAATTTCCGTAACCCCATACATCAGTTGTGTCTGCAATGTCAAAATTTGAATGTATTTTTATATAAACGTTACCAATAGGGTTTGAAAATTCATAAGGAATTAATGTCCAATATATCATTTGAGAATCAGTTAGCTCAGAAACAAAATTTGTAATTTTGTATGTGACAGTATAGTTATGTGAGCCATAATTATTCATTCCCCAACACAATTCTACGCCATTTGAAATTTCATTAATACCAAATTTATTAGCTTTATCTTTTAAGGTACCAGAAGTTTCCCAAGTACCTATGTTTTCATATTTTGCAGATCCATCTGTAACAGATAACATAGTAATCTTTGAATTCCCTAAATTGTAGTATGGATGATAGACTTCTGTACCACTGCTTGTAGAACAATTCCATACTTCTGTGACGGTTGCAGTTCCACTATTGTCAATAGCTATGTCCATTGATATTTTATTAATATTATTTGCTGCTTTTGCATTGTTTGCTATAGTGAAAATGCAAAAAACAAATAAAAATGATAATAAAAACTTTATACATTTTTTCATTTGCTTCACCTCTTATTTGCAATTATTACATAAATATTATTATAAATCAATATTATATTTATTATAAAACTTTAATTAATAATCATACCCTTTTTCAACAAGGGCTTCATCAATTTCATTAACTCGTGTAAGAAAGGACATAAGTAACATAGACAATATAATTTTTACATTTTTTATATTCATATTAATATTTTTAGCTTTGCAAGCATCTTTCACATCTAAATATTCTCTTTTTAAAATTGGAATCATAGATAAGCAAATACATACTAAAACTTCAATTTCTTCAGTGTTAATTTTAAAAAGTTTTAGGGGAGAGCATAATAGTTTAATAGTTTTAGCTAAACCGTGCAGTAGTTGTTGTACTTGCATAAATAAAAGTAATGTTGCAAACTAGCAATAATTTAATACCTATCCACATGGCGTTTATGTAATTATCTAATATACAATTAATAATTGCAGTAAATAGTATAAAAGGTAAAAAATTTAACAAGTTTTTAAGAATTTTTTTAACTTTAGATTTCACAATTATCATACATAATAAATTAATAGCAAAAGGAACTAAAATAATAGTATTGTTGGGCAAAAAAAAGATGATAGTTGAATAAAAGATAAATATTATAAATTTTATTAAATTTTTCATAACAAATTCAATTCCTCCTTAACTTTGCTTGCAAGGCATATGTGCTAAAATCATTTTTGATTTATTAAGTTAGAAATTATAGAAACTAAATTAGTAACCTTGTATTCATCTATGTTAAAATAAATGCCTTTTTGTTTTAGCTCTCCTAAAATTTCTAATATAGTAGGCACTTTTATTTCATATTTTTTTAGAATATCAATTTTTTCTATTAATTCATCTTTTTTTAATTCTGCTACTATTTTTCCACTATCCAAAATTAAAATTCTATCTGCAAGCAAAATTTCATCAGCTAAATTGGTAATACAAATAACTGTGTAACCTTGACTTTTTAAGTGCTTTATAATTTCATATATTTTTTCTTTTCCTAAACTATCAATCATTGTAGTAGGTTCATCTAAAATAATATATTTAGGATTTTTAGTTAGAATTTCAGCAATCATAATTCTTTGCTTTTGACCAAGAGATAAATTATATAAATTTTCATTCTTAAAATCTGACATTTCCACTTGTTTTAAAGATTGTTCAATTCTAATATTTATTTCTTCTTCATTTAAATTTTTAAGTGCAAATGAAAGTTCATCTTTTATATTGTTGAAAATTATTTGATTTTCAGGGTTCTGAAATACAATTCCAATTTTATTACGGATTTCATCAGAATTTTCTTTTTTAGAAATGTCAAAATCATCTATAAAAATTTTTCCTTTTTTAACTTGTTTAATTCCAGACATTAATTTACCAATAGTGGATTTTCCAGAGCCATTTTTGCCAACTATGGCAAGGATTTCTCCTTCATATACATTAAAACTTAAATTATCTAATATTAAATTGCTATCTCTGTACTTAAAAGATACATTTTCTACTTTAATCATTTTGACTCCTTATATATTTATCAAATGGATTTCTTAAAATTCTTTCCAAAAATGCTATAACAACAACGTGGATAGGTATCATAATTAATTGTTTTACAAACCTTGTTCCTAACAATACTATAAAAGCACTACCTGTAGTAATACTTGTCCATAGTGTATTTAATCCCATATTTACAATAACTGCTACTAAAGTAGATGAAATAATTAGTCTTATTATAAATTGTAAATTTGAATAAGAATTTGACTCTTTTTTATAAAGAAGAATACCATAAATAAAACCTGATATGGCAGTACTAATTGTGTAACCTATGAAAAAAGAACCAGTAGGGAATAGGGTGGCACCTATAATATCACCTAAGACATTTAATAGTACAGTCCACTTTGGACCAAGCCACACTGCACATAACATTGTTGGAACAAATGCAAAACTTATTTTGAGAACAGGTGTTGAAATTGAAAGAAATCTTGATAATATTATAAGCATTGCTAAAAGTAAAGCTGATAGTATAATTTTCTTATTTGTACGCATAAAAAAACCTCCTCTCACTATCATTCCACGTAAAAGAGAAGGAAAATATAATTTCCCTATAATCTTATTAGCGGAATGCAAAAATAAATACGCAAGTATAAATACTTTTGTCTTGATAACAACTTCCCGTTTACCAAGTCTTAACGACTTATTTTTTACTCTAATCTGTGCTTATTTTATCATATACAAATTTTTTTGTATATAATTAATAAGAAAAAGGTCAAAATTTTTCAATTTTGACCTTAAATTCTTGAACTCATCAAGTTAGAAGATGAATATCTTTTTAAACCTTTATTAAATATGAAAAATGCAAATAAAACAATTAATGCAGTAAAGGCAAAAATATATATTAAATTCATAATATTAAAATTTAACATTGTGTCAATAGGAAGATAATTTGCAAATCCAACAGGTATTACTGTATATAAAATAATTTTAACAGTACTTTTAAATATAGTGCCAGGATATGTATCAAAACTTATCATTATATTAACTAAAGAATCAGCAATAATATCGCCTTTTACAATCCAAAAGCAAGTGCTTCCCAATATACTTGCAAATGAGGCAAGTATAATTGCTCCTGTTATTGAAAATATTGTAAATAATATAAAATTGCTTATATTTATTCCATATATAAATAAACATATATATCCATAAATAAGGTCGCCTATTGCAGATATACTTGTGTCTGAACTTATAACGTTTAAAAATACATTTTTAGGTTGAGTTAAAAAGGTATCCAATTTTCCATTTATTATCAAGTCAGATAATTCAAAAGATTTATTGAACAATATATGAGATATGCCGAATGTGCTTGATGCAATTCCCCATAGTAATACTACTTGACTAATAGTGTAGCCACCAATGTTATCTTTTAAACTAAAAAGAATAATCCACTGAACAATAAAGCTTGCATTGTTTAGTATCATAAAAACTATATTAGTTATAAAAGTAACTTTATTTATCATTTGTTTCATTATGTTATATTTTAAAGATAAAAACATAACCTTTATTTGATTTTTAACCTCCATTAACATTTAATTTTTTCACCCCTTTACTGAATAAAAATGCAACTATTAGTATTGAGACAATTAAGTAAATTAATTGTGCAATAATTATTTGAGTAAAATTTTGCATACTAAAATCTATTAATAATTTAGCAGGACCATATGTTACAACGAATATTGGAGTACATTTTATTATTGGCTTTAAAAAGTCTGGAAACATTTCTATTGGAAAAAGTGTGCCCAATATCAAAATCATTTTGTCATATACCCAGTGGAATGGGGTAGAGTCTTCTATCCAAAAAGAAATTGTGCTTATTATTATTCTTAAAATAGAATTAATTAGTACTCCAAGTATTAGTGTTAGTAAAACAAAAGGAATATTAATGAAATTGAAATTTTGAATTGGTCCTATAAAACATAATCCAATTAATATTCCAACAATTATGTATAAAATTAATTTTATAGTAATTTCACCTAAGTGTTTAGACAATATATAGAAAACATAGTTGTATGGCTTATTTATATTGTAAGCAATATTTCCAGTTTTAATGTCATTACTTATTTCCTGTAATAAAACTTTATTTTTACTTCCATACCATAATACTTCAGTAGTTAATACATACCAAATCATTTGCTCCATGGTGTATCCATTTATAATTTGTGAACTATCTGAGTAGATATATTGCCACAAATTTACAAATACAAATATCATGATGAAAAAATTTATGAAGCCTAAAAGTATATTTGCTATGTAACTTAAATTTTCTATTAATGTTGCTTTGTATATGTATAAGTATTTTTTCATAAATTTCATCCCCTTTAAGACTTATTTTATATTGCAAATTTACGTTTTGCTAAATTGATAAAGCTTTAGCATCTTTGTAAATAGATGTTATAATATCTTCCAAAGGAATATTAGATATGTTAATATCTATAATTTTATCTACATCTAAAAGTTTAATAACATCTGCCATGTCTTTTTTAGTAATATCTATTTCTACTTTTAAGTTATTTCCCTTAGATTTTAAAATAGAAATTCCTTCCTCATCTTGTAAATTTACTTTTTCTTTTAACTTTACTTCTATAATTTTTTTATTTAAATAATGATATTTCAAATTATTCATAGTATCATCCATAAGTATTTTACCTTTATTTATTATAATTACTCGCTTACAAAGTTTTTCAATATCTCCAATATCATGACTTGTTAAAAATATAGTTGTACCTAATTCCTTGTTCATCTGCTTAATCAATTTTCTTATATTTTCTTTTACTACAGGATCAAGTCCAATAGTAGGTTCATCTAAAAATAATATTTTTGGCTTATGTATTAAAGAGGCAACTATTTCACATCTAATTCTTTGTCCAAGTGATAAATTTCTAACAGGTGTATTTATAAATTCATCTAACTCAAAAGTAGTTTTTAATTCTTCTATTCTAGTTTCGATTTCCTTATTTGGTATATCATATATAGCACCAAAAAATTTGAAATTATCATACGGAGTTAAATGTGTCCATAGTTGTTCTTTTTGACCGAATACGGTTCCAATTGTATAAGCTAATTTTTTTCTTTCTTTTGATGGATTTATTCCATTTACCATCATATCTCCAGAAGTAGGATATAAAATTCCTGTTAACATTTTTATAGTTGTAGATTTTCCAGCCCCGTTAGGTCC
This sequence comes from uncultured Clostridia bacterium, assembly GCA_947626555.1. Lineage (GTDB taxonomy): Bacteria > Bacillota > Clostridia > TANB77 > CAG-508 > UMGS1663. The sequence continues at coordinate 44,908 of CANQSP010000003.1, forward strand.
AATAAATGCTAAAATTTCTCCTTCTTCAACTGAAAAACTTATATCATCTACGGCATTAATAGTTTTATATTTAGGTTTAAATATGGATTTTATGCTACCTTTTATGCCTTTTTCTTTTTCTTTAATTTTAAATTTTTTGTTTAAGTTTTTTACCTCTATTATTTTCATTTTTAATCATTCCCTTCTATTTTTTGTGTAGGTATAATTGCTAAAGTTATAAGTACTTGCTTAAAGCATATTAAAATAAAAAAATCTTGCTAAGGAAGCCTTTAAGACTCCTTAACAAGATTTTATATAATCTTACATTAAGTGTAAGTAAATTTACCCTTTATCGCTCAAGCATATTACTTTTAGATAAACTCTTAAATATATTCTATATTTTACCAGTAAATCTTGATTTTGTCAACATAAATTTTAAGATATTTTTAATTACGTGTTGTCACTACCATCTTATTTGTAACAGTAGTTGTTACAGTAAGAAAATTAGACAACAAAAAAAGCATACCATATAGTTACTACCATGTGCATGGGATTGGGTTGTAATGCAGCTGGTGTAGTAGGAGCAAGAATAATAGATTCACCAAGAGAAAAATTAATAGCAATATTAACAAATGCATTTGTACCTTGCAATGGAAGGTTCCCATTTTTAATAACAATAGCTACAGTATTTATAGGAAGTTTTTTCGCAGGAGCATTTTCTTCTATATTTTCTACATTAGCAGTGCTTATGGTAATAATTTTGGGAATAATTTTAACGCTTTTAGTTTCGAAAATATTATCTAAAACAATACTAAAAGGAGTTCCAAGTTCATTTGTTTTAGAATTACCACCATATAGAAAGCCACAAATTGGAAAAATCTTAATAAGATCAATTTTTGATAGAACGCTTTTTGTACTTCGGAAGAGCTATATCTGTTGCCGTACCTGCAGGAATAGTAATTTGGATTTTTGCAAATGTAAAAATATACGATATAAGTATATTAACATACGTAGCAGATTTCTTAAATCCATTTGCAAAATTAATGGGATTAGATGGTTATATATTGACTGCATTTTTATTGGGACTTCCTGCAAATGAGATAGTATTACCAATAATATTAATGAGTTATATGCAAAAAGGTGTGTTAGTAGATTTAGAAAGTTCATTTGAGATAGGTAAGATTTTAATACAAAATGGATGGACTTTGCTTACAGCTATAAATGTGATGATTTTTACAGCATTACATTTCCCATGTAGTACAACATTGCTTACGATAAAGAAAGAAGCTGGGGGATGGAAGTGGGTTATAATTTCATTTTTACTTCCAACTGTTTGCGGAATTATGTTGTGTATGATGACTACGTTATTGTGGAATTGCATTTTTGTATAGATTTATATGAAAAGATTTATATGAAAAGATTTATATGAAAAGAAGTGAACCAAAATGATTAAACAAAAAGTTTAATAAAGATGGTTCACTTCATTATTTGTATATAAATTAATAATTTTCTGCTTTTATTTCAAAGTAAGATTGAGGATGTTTGCAAACTGGGCAAATTTGTGGAGCTTCTGTTCCAACTACAATATGACCACAATTTCTACATTTCCAAATTACAATACTTCCTTTTTTGAAAACTTCTCCATTTTCAACATTTTCTAGTAATTTTCTATATCTAGTTTCATGTTCTTTTTCAATTTGTCCAATACCTCTAAATGTAGCTGCTATTTCTTTAAAACCTTCCTCGTCAGCTTCTTTAGCAAATTGTTCATACATATCTGTCCATTCATAGTTTTCTCCTGCTGCTGCATCAGCTAAGTTAGCTTTTGTATCACCAATGCCATTTAAATATTTTAAATGTATTTTAGCATGCTCCTTTTCATTTTCTGCTGTTTCTAAAAATATTGCAGCAATTTGTTCATATCCTTCTTTTTTTGCCACACTTGCAAAATACGTATATTTATTTCTTGCTTGTGATTCACCTGCAAAGGCAGCTTTTAAATTAGCTTCTGTTTTTGAACCTTTTAAATCCATATAAAAATTCATTCCTTTCTTTTTAGAGGTATATATTTGAATATAAAATAGAATTTATTGATTATTACCTCTTGAATATTAATGAGAATTATTCTCATTTTCATAATTAAAGTTATATTATAAATTGTAGCAAAAGTCAAGAATAATATTGTTAAAATTCGATTTAAATTCAAGCTAATTTCTGTAGATAGTGTCATGAAAATAATTATATTGTCGAAATTTGGAGAAAAGTTATTGTTGACATAACCTAAAAGACATGATATAAATGCATCATAAAATAAATTTGTAATATTAAATTCAAAATAGTAGGAAATTTAATTGTATTCAATAAGGTTAATTTGAAATTTTTTTATAATGGTAAGTGTTAAAATCTGAAGTAAAAATCCAAAAAGTTAAAGAATAATATAAAAAATATAGAAAAAAGAACAATAAAACGATAGTAAACTTATAAATAAAGTTTGATTAAACTATTTAAAAAATATATAATTAAAGGAGGAAGATAGGAGTGGAATATTTTACATATGATATGTACTTAAAAAGTATATATTGCATAAAATTAAATGCCTTATACAAATTAAATGAAAAAGAAGAGATATATAATAATCGAAAAATTAATAATTATCATGATAAATTATTTAGAGACTTATTAGCAAATAATCAAGATGTAGTAAGATTAATTAATAATTTTTTAAAACCAACAAAAACAATAGGAATAAATGAATTAGAAAAATATAATAGTAGTTTTATAACAAAAGAATATAAAAATAGAGAATCAGATATAGTATTTAAGATAAAAAATACAAATACATATTTATTAATAGAACATCAGTCATATGTAGATTTATCTATGCCATATAGACTACTGGAATATGCTGTAGAGATAATAAGAAGCGCAGTAGTTAATGAAAAAATGAAAAAAAATAATTATGTGTACCCACAGGTAGCATTAATTGTATTATATACAGGAAGCGAGAAATGGAATGTAGAAACGGAGTATAAGAAGGTATCAGATAATCGTATGGAGGGAAATATTAATTTAAAATATAATTTAATAGATATACACAAGTATTCAAAAAATGATTTGTTACAAAGTAATTGTATGATATCAAAAGTGATGGCATTAGAAAAGAGTAAAACAGAACAAGAATTAAAATTAACTTTAGAAGAATTAATAAGTATAACAAAAGAAAAAGGAGATAGAGAAAAAATAAGAAGAATACTACAATATGTTTTTAGTATGACAATAGGAATAAATCAAACACAATTATTATTAAAAAAATTAGAATGGGAGGAAAACGATATGCCAGGAATGTTAGAAACAAATTTAAGAAAAGAAAGAATGAAAATAATAGAGGAAAGTGAGAGAAGAGGTAAAATTGAAGGTGAAAAAATAGGGGAAAAACGAGGAGAAAAGCGAGGAGAAAAGCGAGGAGAAAAAAATGGAAAAAAAATTGGAGAGAAAAATAGCAAAATTAAAATTATAAAGCAAATGCTAAATTATAATGAAAGTGTAAATAAAATAAAATTATATACTAATGCCACTGAAGAAGAAATAGAAGAAATAAGGGCACAATTAGTCAATACATAGAAATCAATATAATAAAAACTATAACAAAAGTATTTACACACTAAAATTACTATGTTAATATACGAGTATAACGAATTATTAATAAATATAGAAAGGAAAAGTGTTTTAAATGGAAAAATTGAGAGGTTTTGAAGTGGCAAAAGGATTTGAAAAAGAGCAAATAAATTTACCAGTAAGGAAAACTAAGTATTCAGCTGGTTATGATATAGAAGCTGCCGAAGATTGTGTAATACCGAGTTTTAAAAAAGGAATGAAACCTACTTTGGTAAAAACAGGACTAAAAGCATATATGCAAGAGGATGAATACTTAATGTTATGTAATAGAAGTTCAAATCCTGGGAAAAAAGGATTAATATTGGCAAATAGTGTAGGAATAGTTGATAAAGATTATTATGGAAATCCAGATAATGATGGAGCGATTATGTTTTCATTTTTCAATGTAAAAGAAGAAGACATAGAAATAAAAAAAGGAGATTGCATAGGACAAGCTATTTTTCACAAATATCTTATTACAGACAACGATGTAGCAGAGGGAGAAAGAAAAGGGGGATTTGGTTCAACATCAAAATAGTTTAATATCAAATTAATTAATATAAATCGTAAAAGTTTTATTATTATAAAGGCTTAAATAGTGCTAAAAATCTCAATTTAATAAGTATAATATGAAAAAAAATTTGGCAAAAGTTTTGACTTTTGCCAAATTTTGTAGTATAATATAATCGGTGGTTGAAAAAGAGAATCGAAACCTTTGTTAACTTACATAAAATAAAAATTAGCTAGAAAGGAGTGTCTTACATGTTTAATGTAGGTGATAAAATAGTGTATCCAATGCACGGAGCAGGAACAATAGACTCAATAGAAGAGAAGGATATTTTAGGAGAAAAACAAGCATATTATATAATTAAAATGCCTGGTGAAGTAAAAGTTATGGTTCCAACTGCAAAAGCAGAAGAAATAGGAGTAAGAAACATAATAGATAAGGAACATGCAGGAAAAGTTTTAAAAATATTAGAAGAAAACGAAACAGAAATGTCAAATAACTGGAATAAAAGATATAGAGACAACATGGAAAAAATGAAAAGTGGAGACATCTATGAAGTTGCAGACGTTGTAAGAAATCTAGCTTTCAAGCAAAAGGAAAAGGGATTATCTACTGGTGAAAAGAAAATGTTAAATAATGCAAAACAAATTTTAGTTAGTGAATTAGTTTTAGCAGAACAAGCTTCACAAGAAGATGTTGAAAGATTAGTAGATAATAAAATTGAAATGTCATTTGAAGAATATAAAAATACAAATAATATCAATATAGAACATGATATTGTAAAAAAATTTATACCATATGATGGTACACAAAATGCATAAATTTAAAACAAAAATATTATAGTATAAAAGTAAATTTGAGGTAAAAATTATAAAATTTTTACCTCAATATTTTCGTATATGGAATAAAAATAAAATTTTACATAACGTTACATAAAAGAAGGATTTATGTCCATTATGTCGAATAATATAATTATAGTGAGAAAGGTAGCTCAAAATGGTACGATATAGTGATGAATTAATAGATGAAATTAGAAATAGAAATGATATAGTAGACATTATTTCACAATATGTGGTATTAAAAAGAAGTGGTAGAAATTTTTTTGGTTTATGTCCATTCCATAAAGAAAAATCTCCTTCTTTTTGTGTCTCAGCAGATAAGCAAATTTTTCATTGCTTCGGTTGTGGAGTAGGTGGAAATGTCATTCATTTTGTGAGCAAAATTGAAAATCTAAATTTTAAAGAAACTATAGAAATGCTTGCTGATAGAAGTGGAATAGAATTGCCAGTTATAAATTCTGAAGGTGATAGTAAAATTGCAATGTTAAAATCAAAGATATATGAAATAAACCAATTAACCGCAGAATTTTATCACAACAATTTATATAATAGCGCCATTGCTAAACCTGCTCAAGATTATGTAAAAAAACGAAAACTAGATAATAATACACTAAAGAACTTCCTAATAGGATATTCAGGAACTAATAACGAACTATACAAAATGCTAGTAGAAAAAGGGTATAAAGAAGAGGAAATATTAGCATCTGGGTTAGTTAATAAAACAGATGATGGAAAATTCATAGATAGATATAGAAGAAGGTTAATGTTTCCAATTCAAGATACAAGAAATAAAATAATAGCATTTGGTGGTAGAGTTTTAGATGACAGTAAACCCAAATATATTAATTCTCCAGAAAATGTAGTTTATAGTAAGGGTAGGCACTTATTTGGACTTAATATAGCTAAAAGAGGAAATTTAAAAAAAATAATAATTGTTGAAGGATATATGGATGCTATATCACTTCATCAAAGAGGAATAACAAATGTAGTAGCATCACTTGGAACGGCTTTAACAGAAGCGCAAGGTAGGCTTTTAAGGAAAACTAGTGAGCAAGTAATAATTGGTTATGATGCGGATGGAGCAGGGCAGGCTGCTACCTTAAGGGGACTAGAAATATTAAACAATTTAGGTTGTGATATTAGAATATTGCAAATAGAGGGGGCAAAAGACCCAGATGAGTTTGTAATAAAGTATGGACCAGAAAGGTTTCAAAAGCAAGTAGATAAAGCAATATCGCTAGTAGAGTTTAAAATAAAAATGTTAAAGGCTAATTTAAATTTACAACACCCAAACGACAAAATAAAATTCTTGAAAGAAATTGCAAATATTTTGGCGAAAATAGATAATGAAATTGAAAGAGAAGTTTATATTAGTAATATTTCACTAGAATATGGAATTTCAAAAGAAGCAATTTATGCAGAAATTATAAAACTAAATTCTCAAAGTGTTAAAAGTACAAAAGTCTTAGAAAAAGCTAAACCAAGAATAGAAATAAAAAAAGAGCAAACACCAGTAAACGAGCAAATAGATAAAAGAGAGAAGCTTATTATATATTTATTAATAAATTATCCAGAGCAAAGCTATGAAAAGATAAAAGACAATATAGAAATAAGTGATATTTCATCAGAGAGAAATCAAAATATTATAAAAAAGTTGTATGAAGAAATAGAAAAGGGAAATAGTAATAATAACAATATAATAGACTGGTTTGAAGATGAAGAGACAGTAAATTATCTTTCGTGGATTTTAGCATATGATTTTGAAATTGAAGAAATTAATAAATGTATAGATGATGTGATTTTTGCTTATCAAAAAGATAAACTTATAAAGAAAAGAAATAATATTATAAAATCCTTAGAAAATAAGGAAATTAGCATAGATGAAAGAGAAAATTTAGAAAAGGAATTAAATAATACTATTATTCAACTTGCAAAGATGAAATAGTTTATTAAAAAAATAATTACAAAGATTAATACTTTAAATATGAAAATGCATAAATTGTTATGTAATTAAGAAAGGAATGTTAAGAAGATGGAAAAAGCTGATAAAGCAGGAAAAGAAATAGAAAAAGATGAGCCAAAAAAAGAAAAAGTTTCTAGAGCTAAAAAAGTTAAAACTGAAGAAAATGAAAATAACGAAATAAATGAGAAGAGTGAAAAAAAAGAAAAGAATGAAGAAAATATAGAATCTAAGAAAGAAGAAAAAAAGGTTCAAAAAGAAAATGTAAAAGAAATAGATGAGGAACCAAAAAAAGAAGTAGAAGAAAGTAAGGAAGATTTAAAGCTAAAGCAAATAATCGAAAAAGCTAAAACAAATGGAAAAATTACTTATGGAGAACTTGCTACTCAGTTAGATGATGCTAATCCAGAAGAAATAGACAAAGTTTTTGATGCATTTGAAGATTTAGGCGTGAACATATTGCAAGAAGATTTAGAAGAGCCAGATGTGGAAGATTTAGAGGAAGTAGAAGATATAAAACTAGAAGATATAGATCTTTCTAACATAGAGGGAATAAGTGTTGATGATCCAGTAAGAATGTATTTGAGAGAAATAGGAAGAATTCCATTACTTTCATATGACGAGGAATTAGAATTAGCTCAAAAAGTTATTAGTGGAGATGAAGAGGCAAAGAAAAAATTAACAGAGTCAAACTTAAGATTAGTTGTAAGTATAGCTAAGAAGTATGTCGGAAGAGGAATGTTATTTTTAGATTTAATTCAAGAAGGAAATATGGGATTAATAAAAGCTGTAGAAAAATTTGATTATGAAAAAGGATTTAAATTTAGTACTTATGCAACCTGGTGGATAAGACAAGCTATAACAAGAGCTATAGCAGATCAAGCAAGAACTATAAGAATTCCAGTACACATGGTTGAGACTATTAATAAATTAATCCGTACGTCAAGACATTTATTGCAACAATTAGGTCGTGAGCCAACCCCTGAAGAAATAGCAAAAGAAATGGAAATCTCAGTAGATAAGGTTACTGAAATACAAAAAATAGCTCAGGATCCTGTATCTTTAGAAACGCCAATTGGTGAAGAAGATGATAGTCATTTAGGAGATTTTATACAAGATGATGATAGTCCTGCTCCACAAGATTCAGCAGCATATACTCTTTTGAAAGAACAACTAGAAGAAGTTATGAATACATTAACACCAAGAGAAGCTAAAGTTTTAAAATTAAGATTTGGGCTAGAAGATGGTAAAGCAAGGACACTAGAGGAAGTTGGAAAAGAGTTTATGGTAACACGTGAAAGAATTAGGCAGATAGAAGCTAAAGCATTAAGAAAGCTAAGACATCCAAGTAGAAGTAAAAAATTAAAAGACTATATGAGTTAAAATATTTTATCAGAGCAATATTAGCAATTAAGTGTTAGGTGCATTTTTATAGCAAATTTATTATTTTGAAAAAAATAAGAGAATATATGAATTTATTAATAATTTAGTTAGAACTCATAGGAGGGGAAAAATGAAATATACTAATAATAGCAATAAATCATTTAAAAATATAAAAGAAGAAATGGAATTAAAGGCTTTAAGATATGCATTAAGTACAGCTCCTAATTTAACAGGAGAAGTTTTTAGAACACATAAAAAATATTATATGGAAAGGTATTTTAATGCTTTTCCACAAGAAAAACAAAAATATGATGAATCTAAAAGAAGATTGAAAAAAGTATCTGTCTTAATGTCATTAGGAATGTTAGGAATAGCAACAATTGGAAGTATAGGAGTAAAAGAGTATAACCAAGGGAAAAAATATAGTCCAGTCGTAATTAGTGAAGAAACTGATACTTTCGAGCCTATAACTAAAACACAAGAACAAATATTTAGAGAAAAATATGGTATAAAAAATAAGGAGACTTTAACTGAAGAACAAAAATTGGCTCAAGAAGTAAAAGAATTATCAACAGAAGATGAAGTAAATAAGCATAGAAAGGAAATAATTGCAGAATTGTATAATAAAGAGCATCCTGATTTAGCTGAGCCAATGACACCGGAAAGAATAGGAATAATCAAAAAATCATTAAATTATTTATATAACAGAAGAGATGAAACAGGTAAAATTATAGAAAAAGTTACAGAAAAACAAAAGCAACTGGGAGATGAATATCAAAATGAATATCTAAAATCTGCATATGAATTCTATATAGATGATGAATTAGTAGCATTTTTCCACCAAGATTCTATAAAAGTAATAAATATAAACATCGGAGAAAAACAAGATGAGTTTTTTGGAAAGGTTGTAGAATTTTTAAATGCTTCTGAAAGATTAAAAGATTCAATTAACAGAAAAGAAACAACTATAGATACAGTTAAAAAGCAGTATTTAAATGAAATCGAAAGTTTGCAAAGTAATGTAGAAAAAAATCGCAATGAAAGCCAACAAAGCAGTGCAAAAAAAGAAACTATTAAAAAAGATGATGAAATGCAAATATAAAAAGTGAAAGAACAAATATATAAATGTAATATTAATATGTTCAAGTTAAATAAAAATATGTAAGATTTTTGTAAAAATACATACAAAATTCTGCAAAAAAACTTTAAAAATTTTTATACATTTTACACAAAATTTTACATTAAAAGTATTGAAGAAAAAAATATAATATGATATAAATATTACAGTAAAAGTCTAAAAAAAGGGGCGGTACTTTTATGGAAGAAAATATGAGTGGGAAGATGAATCAAGGTGAAAATAATGCAAATAAAAAAACAATTCTTATAGTAGATGATGAGAAAACTATAGTAACAATGTTAGCATTAAATTTACAAAAAGAAGGGTATAATACTTTAGAAGCAAATGATGGTGAAATGGCAGTAGAAATTGCATTGTCTCAAAAACCTGATTTAATTTTATTAGATATAATGCTTCCAAAAATGGATGGGTTAACTGTTTGTAAAAGAATAAGACAAGCACTAAATGTACCGATATTAATGATTTCAGCAAAAGATGAAGAAATTGATAAAATATTAGGTTTAGAATTTGGTGCAGATGATTATATAACAAAGCCATTTAGTGTTAGAGAATTAATGGCAAGAGTAAAAGCAAATCTTAGAAAAGCTGAAGCAAGTATAAGTAGTGATGATAATGAATCTAAAGGTGATGGAACAATTGTTAAGGTTGGAGATTTAACATTAGATTTAAATCGTTTTGAAGTTAGAGTTAGAAATGAAGTAATCGATCTTACTTTAAGAGAGTTTGAGGTACTAAAATATTTAGCTAATCAACCTGGTCAAGTTGTAACAAGGGAGACCTTGTTAGAAAAAGTATGGGGTTATGAATATTATGGAGATATTAGAACAGTTGATGTTACAGTAAGAAGAATTAGAGAAAAAATAGAAAAAGATACATCAAATCCTAAAATATTAATTACTAAAAGAGGAGTAGGCTATTATATAGCAACTAAATAAAAATTAAGTAAAAGATAATATAAACGAAATAAGTGCCATAGAGACAAATGGGGAACGTGTTTCAAAAGCACGTTCCTTAAAAATTGCTTATGAAAAAAGGTCAAAATTAGTTTAAATTAATTTTGATTAAAAAATGAAAGGAATAAGAAAAAATGATAAAAGATATTCAACTAAGAATGATATTAATTTTTGGTATTATAGGAATTATACTAATAAGTGGATTAGGAATTTTTTATTCAATATCTATAAATGGTTTATTGCCAGAAGTCGTTAATAGTCAAAATGCTCAAAATGTATTATTGTTGGAATCACAATTAAAAACTACATTTATTGTTACTATGGTTTCTAATGTATTATTTGCAGGAATTTCTATATTAATGGCAGTAATAGTATCTAAAAAGATTATAAATCCAATATCAAAATTAATAAAAAGTGCTCCAAGAATTGCAGCAGGTGAAACAGTGGACTTAAACGAAAATAAAGATGGAAGAAAAAAGACAGAAGTAGATGATCTTACAAATGCATTTCAAATTATGACAAATGAGATAGGGGATAACATTAATGAAGTAAACAGACAGAAAAAGCAGATGGAGGCAATTTTGCTTCATATGACAGATGGTATTATAGTTTTTAATATGCAAGGAAAAATAACACATATAAATCCAGCTGCAATAGAGTTTTTGAAATTATCTGAAAAAGATAACAATTTTGAAAGAATCTTTAGAAAAATAAATATAGATATAAACTTAGAAAAAATAGTATATCTAGAAAATTGGACATCTTCAGAACAAAGAGTACAAGTAGAAGAAAAATATTTAAATATATTTTTTGCATCACTAAAAGATGAAAATGAGAGACCTTCAGGAATAATGGTAGTTATCCAAGATATAACAGAGCATGTAAAACTAGACAATATGAGAAAAGAATTTGTAGCGGATGTATCTCATGAATTAAAAACCCCTATAACTTCAATAATGGGATATGCAGATACTTTAATAGAAGGTGAATATGATAAAGAAACACAAGATAAATTTTTAAGTGTAATATCATCAGAAGCCAGAAGAATGGCTAAGTTAGTTACAGATTTACTTATATTATCAAGATATGACACTAATAAAACAGAATATGAAATAACAGAGTTTGATTTAGGTGAGCTTACTAAAAAATGCCAAGAAAAGCTTCAAATAGAAATAGATAAAAAAGGTCAAAGTGCAGAATGTTTTGTTACAGCAAACGTTCCACCGGTATATGCAAATAAAGAAGGAATAGAAAGAGTAATATTAAATATATTATCAAATAGTATTAAATATACTAAAGAAGGGGGAAGCATAAAAATATATGTAGGATTTGTATATAATGATGCATATATAAAAGTAATTGATAATGGAATTGGAATTCCAGAAGAAGATTTAAATAGAATTTTTGAAAGATTTTATAGAGTGGATAAAGCTCGTACAAGAGAATTTGGAGGAACTGGTTTGGGACTATCTATTGCAAAAGAAATACTTGATAAAAATAGAGGAAGTATAGACATAAAAAGTGAAGTTGGAAAAGGTACTGAAGTAGTAATTAGAGTTCCAACTAAAAAAACAGTAAAATAAACGTAGAAAGACTAAAATATAAATAAAAGCAACA
>CANQSP010000004.1 GCA_947626555.1 uncultured Clostridia bacterium
ATATAGTTTCTAATATTGGATCATTTATATATTTTTCTATATCTTGGATTTTAAACATATTCCCACCTCCTCAATTTTGATTATAGTAATCATCTCACACCATCCTTTCGTTCAAAATAAAAGGCATAAAAAAATCAACCTTTTACAGTTGATTATTCAATACTTTCGTCTGGTGCGACGATTTTACTTATTGGAGCTACCAGGGAGAATCGAACTCCCGACCTACAGGTTACGAATCTGTTGCTCTACCTACTGAGCTATGGTAGCATTTTTGTCTGTCACAAAAATCCGGAATTTTAGAACCGTCCCTCTAATCAGACATCAAAGAGGTATGATGCTTCTAAATCTGCTTCATGTGTTAACAATGCTAATGGATATTTTTTATAAGCTATTCCTATGGTTCCATATAATTCTTTAGGCTCGGTAAATCCCATATGCCATCTTATAGAGTATCTTTCCTCAGGTGTCAATTTTATGAACTCTGATATCATCATAACTGATTTTTCACCATGACCATATGGAATTGTGTCTTCAACTGCGTAATATGGTACTTTTTCCCATACTCCTAATTCATTTTTTGCATTTCTGTAATCTACTTTGTAGAAATTAGTTTTACATATATCATGTAATAAACCTATTATTCTAACTGAATCTGAATCTCCATTTTTTTGTTTTAATATTTCATATACTTTCATGCTATGCTCAAGAAGCCCACCTTTCCAATTTCCATGGAATTTTGTGCTAGCAGGTGCATCAAAAAAATCTGATGACTCTAAGAATTCTATTAGTCTATCCATTCCTTCTCTATTTACTTCTTTTAATAGTTTTATAAATTCTTCTTTCATTATTGCCTCCATTTTGTTTTTTTAGTAATTTTGATTTACATTAAATAATCTTATATAGTATGGCTCTATATTAGGTAATAAATCTTTGAAAAATATAATATTTCCATTTATATCTGTAGTTTTTAAATCAGGAAAATTCTTAATAAGTCTTTCATCTCCCCAATATTTATATGTAAAATCTGAAATTACTTGATTGCTATATGCTATATTATAAATATTTGTTATCAATTCTTTATTATCAACATTTAAATTATTTTGTGCAACCATTCTCGTTAAAAATAATATAACTGCTACTGTAGAAACTAACCAGTCTATTGCAATTAAAACAATGCTTGTACCAAGAATTGTTCTTCCTACTTTTACAGTAAACTTTTCTTTCAAGAAATCCAACATTTTATCTATTACTGGGTTTATTACTCTCATTAATGCCAAAGCAAGAATCCCCCATATTACTGAAAAAAGTAAACAAACTCTTCCATTGATGTTTAGTGGTAAATTAGAATAATCCCACCATTTAACTTGTAGCATTAATTCACCAAATAAGCTTACAGCATATTCAGTTATTGTACCTACTACTATTCCACCTATAAATAAAGATTTTTTGCTTTTTTCAAAATGTTTCAAGAAGACTATCATCATGGTAGCACCAACACCATATATTGCACAAAAAGGTCCATATAAAAAACTTTTTCTACTTTCTATTACTCCCTTTGTTGCAAGTCCAAATAATGTTTCTAATATAAAACCTATTACACTATATATTATAAAGTAAGCTATAATTCTCCAAATACTTACTTTCAATAATTTTATTTTTTTCTTTTTAACTTCAGTAATTTCTTTCTCTTGTTTTTCGTATTCTTGTTCATTCTCTTGTATTTTTTCTTGATTCATTACAAATCCTCCATAGTTATTATGTAGAAGATTATAACATACTTATAAAAAATAGTAAATATGCAAAAGAAAAGTGCACAATAAATTTAAAAACCTATGTGCACTTATACTTAATATGCATTAACCTCTATTGCTCAACATTATTATCATCTTTTTTATTAGATAATTTTGCATTTATTTCTGTTGTATTTCTACAAATTACTAATACTAGTAGAGAGAATTCATATATTATTCTTGCTAATACATTTCCTAATACTAGAGTTAATATAAATCCTAAGAAGTTAGATGCTATCATAGCAAAAGATGATAAAGTAATATATATTGCTACTACTAGGTAAGTTATTTTTAAAACTGCCTCTAGGAAAAATTTTTTAAATGATAGGAAATCATATACCCATCCTAAAAATCCTTTAAATTTACCTTCATTTTTCTTTGATAAAAATAAGAAGTATATTAATATTCCTCCAACAATTGCAAGTATTAAAGATACTATTACCCATATACTTGCACCAACAGCTGAATCTAAACTTCTTGTTGAATACAATCCTGAATTATACATAACTTTTTCCTCCCTTTCATTTTTCTCGATAGTATCATATCACATTTAAATTTTATAGTCAATTTTATTTTTACAATTATCTAATTATATTTTTACAATTATCTAATTATATTTTTACAATTATCTAATTATATTTATTTTATTAAAAAATATGCTAAAACTATAATTTCAAATATTAATATTATTGGAATTCCTACTGTAAATCTAAGTTTTTTAGTTTTATGCCTAAATGTATACATTCCAGCTAAAGATCCGATTCCACCACCTAACAAAGATAAAGTTAATAATGCAGCTTCACTAATTCTCCATTTTCCCTTTTCAGCTTTTCTTTTATCTATCCACATAAATAAAAAAGCTAATATATTAATTACTATTAGATATATTACAAGATTTTGTATTGTAAAAATTTTAGAGAAATCAATTATAAATGGTGTAGTATTTATATTCAAATTCATATTTTACCCCTTTTCTTTATAAAAATTTTTTTACAATTTTCAGTATAACATATTATTGATTTTTTTGATAGTGATTTTAAAAAATTTGCAATTATGTAAAATTTATGATATAATGTTTACGTGTTATTTTAATTAAATATATTATTAATTATACTATGTATAAAGAAAGGTATAAAAATGTTAGACGTATATAAAATGTTTCCTTACGATGAAGTAAGCAAATGGTCTCAAGATTTTGAAAATGCAACTAAAAATAATAATAAAGAAGAAGCTATTCATCTATTAAAACAAGCTAATAATGTATATTTAGATGAATATTGTATTTATCATGCTCTAACATGTTTTTCTAACAATTCATTTTCTGATACTGAAAAAAGTACTTTAAAAAATTGTAAAATTGTAAAAAATTTCGAAGAGCAAGAACATAGTCTATCTGTTTCTACTACATTTCACAATATTAAAGCATTTAAGTTCTCACACATCTTTTCAGATGTATTAAATGATAAAATAGATAAAAATAGTTTAGTACGAAAAAATTCATATTATAGTTCAGAATATATTTCGCAAGTAATACCTATTCCAAATCAAATAGTAACTGGTTACATTTATGGTATTGCAGACAAAGCTAAAACAGTTCATTCTTGGGTAGAATTTAGAAATAAAAATAATGAAGAATTTGTTATAGATTATACAGATAATTTAATTATGAATAAAGAAGGTTATTACTATATTCGTCATGCCCAACCAATAAAAAAAGTAAGTAGTGGTAGTATGAAAGGTAAACAACAACATTCAACTGGCTCTTTAGGTAATAACTTTACTAATACCTCAATGGTTACTCCTTCTCAAGAAGCAACTGAAGTTGCAGATACAGGCGAAGAAAGAGAATAAAAATATTTATATATAATAAAAAGTCCCTAAGTACTTATTTAGAAGCTATAGGGACTCTTTTAATTATATTGTTCTATGATATTATTTTTTATAGATAATACTCCAATCATATTAATAAAATAGCATATTTATAAAAAATATCTAATATAATACTTTTTATCCAAATAAACTTAATTGATTACTTTTACTCATTCCTTTTAAACATCCAATACTTTCCAACAAATCTATTACAGATTGACCTATTTTTGAACGAATTCTCATATCATCTATTGACATAAACTTGCCATCTTTTTTAGCTTCTTCTATTCCTTCTGCTGCGACTGTTCCAAGGCCAGGAACACTATTTAATGGTGGACGTATACCATCTTCTTCTACTATAAATTTCGTTGCATGAGATTTATATAAATCTATTGGTAAGAAGTTTATTCCTCTTTCATACATTTCTAATACTAGTTCTAATATTGCATACATATTTTTATCTTTAGTAGTTGCACTATTTCCTGCTAAGTCTATTTCTTTCATTTTATTTTTAACTTTTTCTTCTCCATAGCACATAATGTTACTATCAAATTCATCTGCTCTTATTGTAAAATATGCTGCGTAATATGCTTTTGGCTCATGTACTTTAAACCATGCAATACGAAAAGCATTTGTTACATATGCTGCAGCATGTGCTTTAGGGAACATGTACTTTATTTTTTCACAAGATTTTATATACCAATCTGGTACATCATGTTCTTTCATTAAAGCTTTATATTCTTCCCATTTTGCAGGATCTTTTAAAGCTTTTCCTTTACGAACTGTTTCCATTATTTTAAAAGCATTGTTTGGTGGAACTCCCTTTTTTATTAAATATATCATAATATCGTCACGGCAACATATAGCCTCATTTAATGTAACAGTTCCATCTTCTATTAAGCTTTGTGCATTTCCAAGCCACACATCAGTACCATGTGATAAACCTGAAATTCTTATTAATTCATCAAATGTTGTTGGTTTTGTATCCACAAGCATTCCTCTTACAAATTTTGTACCAAATTCTGGTATACCATAGCTTCCAACCTCACTTTTTATTTGTTCTGGAGTTACTCCTAAAGCATCTGTTGAACTAAATATACTCATTGTTGCTTTATCATCTAATGGAACTTTTGTTGGATCTATTCCTGTAATGTCTTTAAGCATTCTTATCATTGTTGGATCATCATGACCTAATATATCTAATTTCAATAGGTTTTGGTCTATTGAGTGATAGTCAAAGTGTGTTGTTACTATATCTGATTCTGGGTCATCTGCTGGATGTTGCACAGGTGTAAATTCATATATTTCTCTTCCTTTAGGAACAACTATTATTCCTCCTGGATGTTGCCCTGTTGTTCTTTTTATACCAGTACAACCTTGTGAAATACGAAGTACTTCTGCGTTACTAACAGGAATTCCTCTTTCTTCATAATATTTTTTTACATAACCATATGCAGTTTTATCTGCAACTGTACCAACGGTACCTGCTTTAAATGTAGTACCTTTTCCAAATATTACTTCTGTATATTTATGTGCCTTTGCCTGATATTCTCCAGAGAAATTTAAGTCTATATCTGGCTCTTTATCTCCATTAAATCCTAAGAATGTTTCAAATGGTATATCTATTCCATCTTTTACCATAGCATGTCCGCACTTTGGACAATTCTTATCTGGTAAGTCAAAGCCACATTGATACCCATAGTCTGTAAAATCTGAATATTTACATTCTGGACAACGATAATGTGGTGGAAGAGAATTTACTTCTGTAATACCTGTTGCATATGCTGCAAATGATGAACCAACACTACCACGAGAACCTACTATGTAGCCATCTTCATTTGACTTCCAAACTAATTTTTGAGCTATTATATACATAACCGAGAATCCATTTTTTATGATTGATTCAAGTTCTTTATTTAATCTATTTTCAACTATTTCAGGAAGTGGATCTCCATATAATTCATGTGCTTTTTTATATGCTATATCTTTTATTGTTTGTTCGCATCCCTCTATATGAGGTGGACATTTTTCCCTTGAAATTGGTGATATAGGTTCACACATATCTGCAACTTTATTTGTATTTGTTACGACCACTTCATATGCCTTTTCTGAACCTAAATATTCAAATTCTTTTAGCATTTCTTCAGTTGTTCTTAAATATAGTGGAGCTTGTTCATCTGCATCTTCAAAGCCTTGACCTGCCATTAAAATTCTTCTATATATTTCATCTTGTGGATCCATAAAATGAACATCACAAGTAGCAACAACTAATTTCCCTAGTTTTTCACCTAAGTCTACTATTCTTTTATTTATATCTTCTAGAGCTTTTACATCTGGAAGAGTTCCATCTCTTACCATATACATATTATTTCCTAAAGGTTGAATTTCTAAATAATCATAATCTTTAGCAATTTCTTCTATCTCTTCATCAGATTTTCCTCCAACTATTGCTCTATATAATTCTCCTGCTTCACATGCACTTCCTAATATTAGCCCTTCTGAATACTTTTTATATAAAGATTTTAATATACGAGGTTTTTTATAAAAGTAATCTAAATGTGAAAAAGATACTAATTTATACAAATTTTTTAAACCTACATAATTTTTAGCAAGTATAATTGCATGATAACTTGGTAATTTCTTATAATTATTTTTTGTATCAAGTAAAATTTCCATATCATCTAAGTTTTGTATATTTTTTTCCTTTAACATGTCAAACATTACCTTTAAAACCTTAACTGTAGTATCAACATCATCCAGAGCCCTATGTGCAACTTCTACTTTAATTCCTAATTTTTCTGCAATAATTCCTAATTTATACTTTTTAAAATCTGGAAATAAGATTCTTGCTAAAGCTAAAGTATCTAAATATGTATTATTTAGTTCTAAGCCTAATTCTTTTGCATTATATTTCAAAAATCCTATATCAAAATCTGCATTATGTGCAACAAGTACACTATCACCCAAAAATTCTAATAACTTAGGCATTACTTTATCTATAGTTTCAGCATCTTTTACCATATCATCTGTTATATTTGTAACTTCTACAACGTTTTTTGGAATTGGTTTTTCTGGATTTACAAAACAACTAAATGAATCTACTACTTCTCCGTCTTTATATTTCATTACACCTATTTCTGTAATTTTTTCTGTTCTAAAAGAAAAACCAGTTGTCTCTAAATCTAATACACAAAATGTTGAATTTTCTATGTTTTGATTTTTAGAAAATGATACTGGACTTTTTTGGTCAGGCACTAAATATGCTTCTACTCCATATATAATTTTCATATCTGGATTATCAAAACCTAATAATTTATGTGCTTCTGGGAAAGCTTGAACTACACCATGGTCTGTTATTGCTATTGATTTCCATCCCCATTTCATCGCTCTTTTTATTAAATCAGTTGCCGTAGTTACTCCATCCATTTGGCTCATTTGAGTATGCATGTGCAATTCTACTCTTTTAACTTCTGCATTATCTTCTCTAACTTCTCTTTTTATTCCTTCTCCAACAACTATTGTACTTGCCATAATTGTAACTTCATTTGCAAATGTATCCATTGAAGCTTTTCCGAGCAACTTTAATTCCTTTGCATCCTTTTAATCTTCCTGTAACTTTTTTTATATTATCTTTAGTAAGAAAAACTTTACAACTTATAGTGCTTGTACCATCATATACTGCAACAGTTAAAAGAATCTTTCCACCTTTAAGTTCTTTTTCTTCCATAGATATTATTTCTCCATCTATGCAAACCATTCCTGTATCTACACTAATATCTCTTACCTTTACTAAATTTTCTTTTATTTCAGGGTTTGTTCCATATATTAATGGGGAATTTTCATCTTCAGTTGGAAGTTTTGGTAAATTTTCTCCATCAATTTTAACAATAGTATTTGCCATTATAGATACGTCTCCAAGAAAAGTATCTAAACTTGCCTTTCCTATTGTTTTTATACCTGTTGATTCCTTTATTTTAGTTGCAATTTCGTTTCCTTCATTAATATCTTTTGCAAAAGACTTACAAGTTATAATTCCAGTTCCATCATATATTTCATATATAATCATACCTTTTCCTGTTTTTGTCTCTCTACATTCACAACTTGAAACTCTACCTTCTATTGTAATTTTTGCATTATCTGCTGTTATATCTTTTATTTTTACCAATTTTTCTTTTGCTTTTGATGGTTTTCCTAATATATAAGCTTCTAATTCTTCTATTTCTTTTAAATAATCATCTTCTGTCGGAACATCAAAATATGCATCATCTATTGGAGGCATTCCAATCGGTGACATATTTACTTGTATATCTATATTATCTTGGCTTATTTCATTATTCTGTGTATTAACTGATTTACTATCACTCGAAGTATTTTGTGTATTTGAAGAATTTAACACATTTGAAGTTCCGTTTGAAATACCTTGAGCATTTGAATTTTCATGTGTTGGCTTTACAGCAGATAAGTTAGCTTTTTCTGCCATATATGAAGCTTCAGCTTTTATTTGCTCTCTTTCTTCTAATTTTTTAATTGCTTGTTCTTGCATTTTTTTAGCATATTCTTGATATTTTTCTATCGCATCTTCTGTATAATTTTCCACAATACTTACTTTATATTTTTTTCCATATATATCTTGTAAAAATTGAGATAAATTTTCATCAAGCCTTTGTGCAAATAAAAAATCTTTTCCCTTTTGTGCTAAGGTTATATTAGCCATTTTATTATCAATGGAGATTTCACTATTTGCCAAAATAGCTTTCTCCATTGGGTGTTTTACTGATATATATTCTATAATATCATTCCATTCGTTTTGTATTGTATTTTCTATTTTCGAAAGCTCTGTTTTTTCATGAACATTATCTATTTTTATATCTTCTGTGAATTCGCAACTATTGTCTTGTGTATCTTCATTACAATCATTTTTTTCTATTATAATTCTTACAGAATTTATTAAAAATCTAGTCTCCAAGTATCTTTCTAGACTTTCTAAATCTTTTATCTTAATATTTTTTTCTACTAATAATATTATTTTTAGAGCATTAGTCTTCTTATTTAATTCTATAATTTTAATTTTAGAATTCATAAGTTCTAAATTGCTTGAATTATAATCTTTAAAGATTTCTTTTAATACTTTATATGTTACTTCACTCACTGTTTTCAGCCTCCGTATCTTTGTATTTAAAAATTTTTATCATTAGTACATCTATTTTTATTTGTATTTAAGAAAATCTATCTTTTATATATACTTCATTTTCACAAAATAATTTTGCATAATGTAAAAATTAGTAGTATCTAAAAAATTCTTAAAATATCATTATAAGTAACTATTATTGATAAAGCAATTAAAAAAGTAAAACCTATTAATTGTATATTCAACTCTGTTTTTTCACTAAGTTTTTTTCTACGTATTGCTTCAATAATTAAAAGTAATAATTTTCCTCCATCTAAAGCAGGTATTGGAAGTAAATTTGTTACTCCTAATGATAATGATATTAATGCCATTAAATAAACAAAATCTGCTACTTCATTTGTGTTTGCTACCATTTCAGATATTCCTACTGGACCTACTAATTGGTTAACTCTAACATTTCCTGTAACCAACATTTTCAAATTATCTATTATAGAAAATCCAAAGTCCCTTGTTTCAAATATTGCATAATACATATTATTAGGTAAATTATTTTCTGCTTTTTTAAAATATACACCTAAATAATATTCATGTTGTACTTCTGGAGTTACCTCTATTGATTTTTCTTCACTACCTCTTTTTACTAAAAATGTTAATGTATCACTTTCTGTATTATTTATAAGATTTACTATTTCCTCTTGATTTTTAACTTCCACATCATTTATTTTTAATATTACATCATTTGATTGTAATCCTGCTTTTTCTGCTACACTATTTGCTTCAAGTGTAAGAATTTTAGTTGTTTCTCCTGAATCTTTTAAATATATTCCTGTACTTTTATAATCTACTTTTGTTGGAGTTAATTTTATATCTTCAAAATTTTCATTTCTTTTTACAGTTACTAATAATTCTTTTCCATTAGAATTTTGTATTATTTTATTAACATCATTTTTTGTATTTACACCTTTATTATCTACCTTTATAATTTCATCATTTGCAATTATTCCAGCCTCTTCAGCAGCATAATTTTCTATAGTTGAATCTACTACTAAGGATGTATTATTTCCCATACAAGTCATTAAAATATAATATACTAATAATCCAAAAACTATATTTACTAGTCCACCTGCAACAATTATTGACATCCTTTTAGGTATACTTGCTTGACTAAATGCTCCTTCATCTTTAGAATGTTCTTCGTCTTCTTCCATTCTTACAAAACCGCCTAAAGGTATTAATCTTATAACATATTTTGTTACCTTTCCTTGCTTCTTAAAAATAACTGGTCCAAATCCAATGGCAAATTCATCAACTCTTACTTTGCATAATTTTGCTACAAGAAAATGCCCAGTTTCATGTATTAATATTAAAAAACCTAATAAAAATATTATTTTTAAAGCTGTAATTAAAACGCTAATCAAGATTTTTACCTCCTCTTCGACACAGCTAAACTAATAGGGACGGGGTTAAATAGTTTAGTACTACGCTGATTTTAAGTTAAACTATGAGGGACGGGGCTAAATAGTTTAACCAAAGATTTATTTATTTTACTTGCAAAACATGAATATTATATATTTTTACATTGCCCCATTTAAAAAAATGTAACTCACTTACGTTCGTAACATTTTCTAAAACGGTCCCCACGAACCATTTCAAAATATATAATATTAATGTTTTGCAATGTAATAATTACGTGGTTAAACTATTTAGCCCCGTCCCTCATAGTTTAAATATTAATGTGTACTAAACTATTTAACCCCGTCCCTATTAGTTTAGCATTCTAAATATTGCATATGCAAAAGGTGCTATAAATAGTAAACTATCTATTCTATCTAACATGCCCCCATGACCAGGAATTAGGTTACTATAATCTTTTATATCAACATGCCTTTTTATGCTAGATGCAGCAAAGTCTCCAATTTGACCTATAATACTTAATGCTATAGCTACTATAAGCATTAAAAGATATGAGTAATTCATATTCCAAAAAGTATTTATTACATATGTATAAATTAGTATTAATACAACTGAACCTATTATTCCACCTATACAACCTTCTATAGATTTTTTGGGACTAACCTTACTAAATTTATGTTTCCCAATTAATTTTCCTACAAAGAATGCAAATATGTCAGTTCCCCAAGCTGCAAATAATACATACCATATTAATAAATTTCCTTTAGGCATTCCATCTACAAATGCAACAAACATCGTTAAAAACACTACATAACATATTCCTACAAGTGTATATGCAATATCTTTAAGATTGATTTTCATATCTGTTATAATTATCTGTCCAAATAATAGCAATAATATTGTAGGAACAGAAAGTGTTACTATTATTTGTAGCCATGTCTCAGGTATAATGTGCACAAATGCTATGCTAGTACAACAAATATATCCTACCCATCTAACTGGTTTTGATACTTTTGATACTGCATTAAAATATTCACTCATACTAATATATGCAATAATTGTTAATGCTATATCTACTATGTACTTATTTTGTATTAATAAAACTATTAATACCAATGGAAATCCTAATAATGCTGATGTTACTCTTTTAATATCCATTTTGTTCTCTCTTTCATATAATTTTTTCTATTTTTATTTTTGCTTTTGCTTACTCTCTAATTTGCTCCAAATTTTCTATGTCTTTTCATAAAAATTTGTATTGCCTCATCTAAATCATTTTCTGTAAAATCTGGCCAATTTTTTTCTATAAAAAGAAATTCTGAATATACAATTTGCCATGGTAAGAAATTACTTGTTCTTATTTCCCCACTTGTTCTAATTAGCAAATCTGGATCTGGGATACCTGCCGTATATAAATTATTAGAAATGGTTTCTTCATTGATATCATCTATTTTCAAATTACCTTCTAGCACACAACTTGAGATTTTTTTTACAGCCTTAACAATTTCATCTCTTCCACCATAATTTAAAGCTATAGTAAATGTAACTCCTGTATTATCTTTAGTTCTTTCCATACATTTACATATGCTTTTTTGCATTCCATCACTTAAAGCAGAAATATCTCCTATTACTTTTACTCTTATATTTTCAGTATCTGCTCTTTTGCTATAATCATCTAAATAATTTTGAAGTAATAACATTAATGTTTTAACTTCATCTTCTGCTCTTTTCCAATTTTCTGTTGAAAAAGCATATACTGTTATATATTCTAGACCTATTTTATTAGCATACCTTACAATTTTTTCTAATGTTTTTGCTCCCTCTTTATGCCCTAATTTTGGATCTAAACCCTTAAGTTTAGCCCATCTCCTGTTTCCATCCATTATAATTGCAATATGCTTTGGCATTTTTTCTTTTTCCATTATAAACTCACCCTTTCTAGCCTTATCAACATTGCAAAGTTTATAATGTCATTATTTCCTTTTCTTTTTCTTCAGAAATTTTATCTATTTTTTCTATATATTCATCTGTTAATTTTTGGATTTTATCTTCTGCTTGTTTTAATTCATCTTCTGTTATAGTTGAATCTTTTTGCATCTTTTTGAATTCATCAATTCCGTCTCTTCTTACAGACCTTACTGAAACTCTAGCTTCTTCTGCCATTTTTTTAACATCTTTTACTATTTCTTTTCTTCTTTCTTCATTCAATTCAGGGAAATTCAATCTAATTACATTTCCATCATTATTTGGATTGATTCCTATGTCTGCTGCAAGTATTGCTCTTTCTATTTCTTTTAAAATACTTTTATCCCATGGTTGTATAACTATTAATCTTGCTTCTGGAACTGAAATTCCTGCCACTTGATTTATTGGTGTTGATGTACCATAATATTGTACTGATACCTTATTTAATATTGCAGGATTAGCTCTACCTGCTCTTATTTCTGATAAATTTTCTTCATAAACACTTACTGTTTTTTTCATTCTTTCTTCAATATTTGTGTAATCCATAAATTTTCCTCCTTAAATTTTTATCTTTTTATTAAACTTTACTATTCTTTTACTATTGTTCCTATTTTTTCTCCTTTTACAATCTTCACCATATTTTCTGGTTCATTTATTCCAAAGACAATAAATGGTATTTTATTATCTCTACATAACGAAGTAGCAGTTGAATCCATTACTTTTAAATCTTTATTTAATATATCCAAATATGTAATTTCATCATATTTAACAGCATTGCTATCTTCTTTTGGATCTGCAGAATAAACTCCATCTATAGTTTTAGCAAGTAATATTACATCTGCTTCAATTTCTGCTGCCCTCAAAGCTGCCGCTGTATCTGTTGTAAAATATGGATTTCCCGTACCACATGCAAATATTACTATTCTTCCATTTTCTAAATGTTTTTCAGCTCTTCTTTTTATAAATGGTTCTGCAACTTCCCTCATTTCTATAGCAGTCTGTAATCTAGTTTTCTGACCTCTTGCTTCTAATGCATCTTGAATTGCTAAACCATTCATAGCTGTTGCAAGCATTCCCATATAATCTGATGTAGTTCTCTCCATTTGATGTCCATATTTTCCTCTCCAAAAATTACCTCCACCAACTACTATTGCTATTTGTGTACCTAACTCAGCTAGTATTTTTATTTGATCACAAATTTTTCCAAGAACTTCTGCATTTACTCCTGTTTTTTTGTCTCCTGCCAAAGCTTCTCCACTTAACTTTAACAATATTCTTTTATACTTAATTTCAGGCACTTTTTTACACTCTCCTTACTATTTTCTTTTTCGATTTATATTCTATCATATAACCATAAAAAAAAGAAACATTTTATTGAAAATTTTTTATAAATTTTAATCATTTTCCACTCTTCTTTTTATTCTAATATTTTCTACATATATTTTATGTTTTTCAGTTCAAAATAAATTATAAATAAATTAATGAGGATAAAAAAATGAATCAAGTATTAATTAAAAAAAATAATTCTTTTAAAATGCAACAAAGAAAATACAAAATTATTTTATTTATTTGTATTAGTATATGTATTATTTCTATTATTATTTATATTTTAATTAAATATAATATGATGAAAAATGATGAAATATCTAAAAATCTAACAGATGCTTTTTCATTAACTACTCTCTATTCATCAAACTCAACAAATGAATATTCTGCTCAGCAATTAACTGTAGCTAAAGAACCATTTGTTATAGGTCTAATACAAATAGATAAAATCAAATTAATATATCCTATTTTATCTGAAACAAGTCCAGAACTTTTAAAACTAGCTCCATGTAGGTATTTTGGACCAATGCCCAATGAACCTCGGGAATCTTTGTATTGCTGGTCACAATTATGTTGATAATAAATTATTTAGTAACATTAATCGTTTAGCAATTAATGATATAGTAAAAATTTATGATTTAGCTGGGAATTGTTTAGAATATGTCGTTTTTGATATAAGTGAAGTTCCATCAACAGATATATCTTGCACAATACAAAAAAATGATAAAGAAAAATATATTACATTAATCACATGTAATAATGTAAATGGATTAAGACTTATCGTAAAGTGTAAACATATTTAAACTATTAGGGACGGGGTTAAATAGTTTAACCAAATATTTATTTATTTTACTTGCAAAACATGAATATTATATATTTTTACATTGCCCCATTTAAGAAAATGTAACTCACTTACGTTCGTAACATTTTCTAAAATGGTCCCCACGAACCATTCCAAAATATATAATATTAATGTTTTGCAATATAACAATTACGTGGTTAAACTATTTAACCCCGTCCCTAATAGTTTAATCTCTGTCAAAAATTGCTTTTGCAAATCCTTTATCAATCATTGTTGCAAACACATTTTTTAAAATTATAAGTACTATTGGACCAATAAGCATTCCAATAATTCCTATGAATCTATAACCTGTATACATTGCAATTAACGTAAAGATTGGATGTATACCTATTTGACCTGCCACAACACGTGGCTCCATTATTTGTCTTACTATTCCTATTAATATAAGTAACCCTAAAATAGCTACTGCCAAAACTATATCTCCGTTAAATGCGACAATAATGGCCCAAGGAATCATTATTGTTGCTGAACCAAATATTGGGAGTGCATCTACAAAACCTATTACTAAAGCAGCAATTAATGGATATTCTACATTTAAACCTACGAATTTAAAAATATATAAACCTATTAAGCATATAAAAAATGAGACAATTACGAGAATTGCTTCTGCTTTTAATAAACAACCTAAAGATTTTATAATCTCTCTTAAATGCTTACCAATTCGTTTTACCCAAAGTTCTGGTAAATGATGTTCCAATTGATCAAGCATGTATATTTTATCTGTGCAAATAAAGTATAAAGCTAAAAAAGTAATAACAGTATATATTCCTATTGTTGGTATTGAAGTTATAAAATCAAGTAACCCATTTAATGCATTTGTTGCCCATATAGAAATATTATTAAGTAATTCCATACCAGCATTTTTAATAATATTTATAATGTCATTTGAAAGATTCAATTTTGTTAAATCAATTGTAGATACAATATCCTGAAACCATGTTGATATTTTTTCAAAGTATCCTCCTAATCCATTTAATAAATTTGAAGATTCAGCTATTAATGTTATTATTCCCCATGCAATTAAACCAATAATAATAGTTAGTACCAAAAAGAATACTGTTATAGCACTTGTTTTTCTTTTCCACTTGAAATGTTTCATACAAAAGCGAATTATTGGTTCAATTATTAAAGAAATAATAAAAGCAATTAAAAAAGGCATAAAAAATACAGCCAATCTAAAAACTAGATATATTCCTATAACTGTAAATATAAAAATAATACTTTTTCTTATTACTTTAGACCAATAATTCATATCTATAATCATATGTATTCTCCTTTGTTTTTATATGTAGTGGTAGTCCCAAAAAATACGGGACAACCACTACTAATATATATGAAGTTTGTTTTTCTTTTATTCTGCATTTTTTTCATCACAATTACAAATATTTTCTAAAGTATTGCAAACTCCCTCTGTACTTACATTTTGATTTTTAGTAAGGTCTCCAAGTGTAATAATACCAACTATTTTATTGTTTTCTATAACAGGTAATCTTCTAACTTGATTTGTAGACATTATATTTTCAGCTTCATATATTTCATCTTCAGGCTTACAACAAAATACATTACATGTCATTACTTCACTTACAGGTATTTGATTTGTATCTTTATCACATGCAATAGATCTTAATATAATGTCCCTATCTGTTACTAGTCCTACAACATTGTTGTTATTATCACATACAGGAATGCATCCCACATGTTTATTACACATTAATTTAGCACAATCTTTTACTGTGCTTTCTGGAGTTACATACGTTACTTGATTACACATACAATCTTTAACTTTCATATTTTTACCACCTTTCAAAATTTAGTACATTATTATTTTGCACATTTTTTTATTAGTTATACTGACAAATGAATATATAACGAACGAAAGACACAATTTATAAGTTGTGCCTTTTCTGGTATAATTTTGACAAATTTTTGTAACAATATCAAAATTATTAATTTTAATAATTGTTATATTCTTCTCTTGGCATTATTGGACCTGTTGGTGGATATTGTGGTCTTCCTCCAGGTACAACATGTGGTGGCCTTGGTCCAGGATATGGTGGACGTTTTGGTGGTCTATTTGGAAAATTTCCACCTAACAATCTGTTCAAAATTAATATTCTTATTAAATCTCTTAACAAAGGATTCCTTGTTCTTATTTGCCTATCTTCTGAAATATCTCTTTCTTTTATGTTATTTTGAGAACTATTTAATTTTTGAGAATCTCGATTTTGAACTACACTTGAATTTGTGTTTTGTACTATAGTTGATTTCGAAATCTTATTATTCTCTGTTGTTCTATTTTCTACATTTATTTTTGACATTATATCATCATTTGATTCTACTTTTTTATAAACTTCATCAACCATTTTTCCTAAAGAATCTTCAGTAATATTTCCAGAAAATCCATCACAAGTACTACATACAATAGGATTTATTAATTTGTAAATTTCAGGATACATTGTATCTATTTCTGTTTCAGTTATGTATGTTGGCGTTTGATTTATATAAAAACTGTCATTTCTAAAATAAGTATCTCCGACTACAGGATATCCTAAAACCGCTCTCATATAATCTTCATAATTTTGATAATACATAATTTACCTCCTTTATTATGTATTATAATATTCATATTATAGTTAATGTGTGATATTACATAAAAATAAATCCTTAAAATTTAAGGACTTATTTGATACTATAAAAATTACTAATACTAAAAATTAAAATTAAAACTTTTATAAAAACTTTACAATGCATTTACAAATTCTTTAAACTTTTTTCCTCTTTCCATGAAGTTTTTAAAAGCATCAAAGCTTGCACTTGCTGGAGAAAGTAATACTACGTCTCCTGCTTTTGATTTTTCTTTAGATAATTTTACAGCCTCTGCTAAATTATTACAGTGGTAAATAGGCATTGCCTTTCCATCCATTAATAATGCTTGCTTTGTGGCATCTTCTATTTTTTGTGAAGTAGGTCCAGTTAAAATCAATATTCCTACTTTTTTTGCTATAGTTTCTCCTATCTCTTTGTAATCTAGACCTTTATCAGAACCTCCAGCAAGCAAAATAATATTTTCATCAAAAGAATTTAATCCAGCTATTGTACTTGCAGGACTTGTGCCTATTGAATCATTATAATATTTTACTCCATCTAATTCTCTCACAAATTCTAACCTGTGCGCTACTCCATTAAATTCTTTAATAGCATTTATTTGAGTATCAACATCTGCTATTGAACTTGTTGCAGCTAGTGCACAACAAATATTTTCGTAATTATGTACTCCTCTTAATTTTATATCTTTCTTATTTAAAATGTGCCTTCTAATTCCATTTTCACAGTACTTTATTTCTTCATCTTCTTTGTCATAAATGTATCCATCTTCTAATTTACGCTTACTACTAAAAAATATCTTTTTGCCAACTACATCTTTCGCAAATCCATATGTAATATCATTATCTCTATTTAATATAGTAATTCCGTTTTGGTCTTGATATTTAAAAATATTCTTTTTGGCTTCTTGATATTCTTCATAAGTTTTATGCACATTTAGGTGATCTGGATAAATATTAGTTACAACTGATATGTTTGGACTTACATCCATATCCATTAATTGAAAACTGCTTAGTTCTAATACTACAATATCTTCTGGCCTCATTTCATTTATTTGAGTAAAAATTGGTTTACCTATATTTCCACCCAAGAAACATTTATATCCAGCCTTTTTTACTATTTCATAAATAATAGTTGTAGTAGTTGTTTTTCCTTCAGTGCCAGTTACACCAATAACCTTGCATGGGGCTAATTTTAAAACTAATTCAATTTCTGAAGTAACAATTGTACCGTTTTCTATTTCTTTTTCTATTTCAGGTATAGTAGGTAAAGCACTTGGAGAGCGAAAAATTATATCAAACCCTTGCAAATGTTCAAGATTTCCTTGTCCAAAGAAGTATTTCATTTTATATTTTTTTATCTTTTGAATTATCTCTTCATCGATTTTATCTTCCTCTTTATTATCGAACACTGTTACATAACTATTTCTATTATAAAAGTAATCTAATAATGGTATATTACTAACTCCTATTCCTATTATTGCTACTTTTTTTCCTATTATGTATTTGTTAAACTCTTCTAATTTTGTATTTACAAATTCCATTACTTCCTCCCATAATTTTTTATATATTATATATGATATTTTTTTATAAAGTGCAAGTATTTTTAATTAATCTTGAGAAAATTCTTTTAACGCATTTAAACCTCCGCAAATTCTTTTAAATATTTGCAAACTTCATTTGTTGATTCTTCTACTGTTTTGCAATTTGTAACATCTATTGTTATTGTATTGCTATATTTTTTATAAAAACCTGCTTTTTCTTGAAGTATATCTCTTTGTTTTATATGCTCTGTAAGTTCTTCTATTGGAATACTTTTATTATATTGATTTCTTTTTCTTTTAACTCTTTCTTCTAAAGAAGCGGTTATAAAGAAATGATAATCTACATCTGGATAAATTTCCATAATTGCCCTACCAGAAACAATAACATTGTATTGTTTTTTATAATTATCTATAATTTTTCTTAAATATATAAATAAATTACTATTATCAGCTGAATTTCCAGCCATAGAAACAGCCATAGATGCTTTATCTGATTGCAAATCTTCCTCATTTACTTTTTTACCATCTACATATACTACTGTTTCCCTATTCTCTAGTTTAAATTCAACTTTTAACTTTTTCATAATTTCTGAAATGTCAATATCTTTCAAATCATTTTTTATATTATTTATATCTTCTCCTATTTTTTTATTTTTACACATTAATGCATAAACTGCACCTCTATATAAATTTCCTCCATGAAGTACTATGCTATTTGGAATTTTTTTCAACAATTCCCTACATATAGCAGTTTTTCCACTTCCTACCAATCCTTCAATTCCAATTACTATATTTGACATATATAAATCAATCCTTTCAAATTCGCTAATTATGCATAGTTTGTTTATCTATTATAATATAAAAAAATGATTTTTTGAATATTTTTTTTAATATTGTTCAAAATATTTATAACTAAAGTTATAGAATTGATTTTTTTATTGATGATTTCTTCCTATTTTACAATACTATAACGGTTAGAATTGGAGGTGCATTTATATGTCAGAAAAAAATAATAACAATAACAACAATAAGAATAACCAAAACAATAACAATAACAGCAAAAATAACCAAAACAATCAAAATAATAACAACAGATAATTTGAAATACAATAAGAGAGCAATATTTATTTTTAATAAATGCTCTCTTTTTCATTTATTACAATCATACATAAATACATTTATCACTTTATTACATAAAATTGACTTTTTTACAATATTGCTCTATAATGTTAAAAGTTACTTATTAATTAACCTCACCGCCATTTGGCAAAGGAGAACTTTATGAAAATGAAAAAAGTTAGTCTTTCAATTTTGTACGGCGTAGTAATGTTTTTAGTTTGTGCCATTGTTAATTTATTGGTACAAACTCCATTTTCTAACTGGTTTGGTTCATGTTTGGGTTCATCTTTAGGATGTTCAATAACATTGTTTCTCCTCTATGATATAATTTACAAAACTGGTTATAATGATGGTTACAAAGCCGGAGAAAAAGAGTCTAACAGAAAATGGACTCGTAGATTTATGGAAAAAACTTTAGACTAATAAAAGATAAATAATGAGACACTATAATTATAGTGCCTCATTATTTTTACATTTCATAATGAATTTGTCCGCTAGTCGGATCAATTATACAAGATGAGCGAGTAACATCATCAGGGTCATAATACGTACCATTGCCGTCATTCACATAACCCTTACTTCTTAATTCATCTCCAGCATCTCGAATTCTTTTTTCGCGCCTTCCCAGAATTCTTTCTTCTAATTGGTCGTACTTGTCATCATAGTCATATCTGCTCATTTGTTTTCCTCCTAGAAAGTTTTTTTACATTGATACTTAACAAATATAACATAATATGTTTAAAAAATCAATATAATTATAAGTATCTCTTCAAAAACTGACCTGTATAACTTTGTTCATTTCTAGCAACTTGCTCTGGTGTACCTATTGCAATAACTTGTCCTCCTTTATCTCCACCTTCTGGACCTAAATCTATAATGTGGTCTGCTGTTTTTATTAAATCCAAATTATGTTCAATAACAATTATTGTATTTCCAGTATCTACTAATCTTTGTAAAATATCTACTAATCTATGAACATCTGCAATATGAAGACCAGTTGTTGGTTCATCTAATATATAGAGAGTTTTTCCAGTTGCTTTTTTAGAAAGTTCCGTTGCAAGTTTTATACGTTGAGCCTCTCCTCCAGAAAGAGTTGTAGAAGGTTGACCTAATTTTATATAACCTAAACCTACATCATATAAAGTTTGTATTTTTTGTTTAATTTTTGGTAAATTTTTAAAAAATTCTAATGCTTCTTCAACCGTCATATCTAATACATCTGCAATTGTTTTTCCTTTATATTTTACCTCTAACGTTTCTTTATTATATCTTTTTCCTTTACAAATTTCGCAAGGCACATATATATCTGCTAAAAAGTGCATTTCTATTTTTAAAACACCATCACCATTGCAAGCCTCGCACCTACCACCTTGAACATTAAAACTAAACCTTCCTTTATCATAACCACGCATTTTTGCTTCGTTTGTTCCTGCAAATAAATCTCTAATGTTGTCAAATACACCTGTATATGTAGCAGGGTTTGAACGAGGTGTTCTTCCTATTGGAGATTGATCTATATTTATTATTTTATCTATGTTTTCTATTCCTTTTACTTCTTTGCATTTACCAGGTCTTTCGTTAGAGCCATTTAACTCTTTTGCAATTGTTTTATATAATATTTCATTTACAAGAGTACTTTTACCAGAACCTGATACACCTGTTACACATATAAATTGACCTAATGGAAATTTTACATTAACATTTTTTAAATTATGTTCTTCCGCACCTTTTACTTCTATTGCTCTACCATTAGATTTTCTACGTTTTTCAGGTACGTGAATTTGTTTTCTACCACTTAAATATGCACCAGTAATTGAACCTTCTACTTTCTTAATTTCTTCAGCTGTTCCGTTGTGCTAAAACATTTCCTCCATGAACACCAGCACCTGGACCAATATCTATAATTTGATCTGCTGCGTACATAGTATCTTCATCATGTTCAACTACTAATACGGTATTTCCTAAATCTCTTAATTTTTTAAGTGTTGCTATTAATTTATCATTATCTCTTTGATGAAGCCCTATACTTGGTTCATCTAATATATATAGTACTCCTGTTAAACCTGAACCTATTTGAGTAGCAAGCCTAATACGTTGAGCTTCCCCACCTGATAATGTTCCTGCTGACCTTGACAATGTTAAATATTCTAGCCCAACATCTATTAAAAATTGTAATCTTTTATCTAATTCTTTCAATATTTGATCTGCTATCATCTGGTCTTTTTTACTCAACTCTAAAGAATTTAAATAATCCTTTATTTTATTGATAGACATATCTGTTAACTCTTTTATATTTTTAGTTCCAACTCTTACTGCTAAACTATTTTCATTTAACCTTGAGCCATGACATGTTGGACATTCGCTATCTCTCATGTAAAATTCATAGAATTCTCTCATACCTTGAGATTTTGTTTCATTATGCCTTCTTTCTAGTGTTGGTATAACTCCTTCAAATGGTGCAGAAAACCTTCTAACACCCGAATATGATGCATATTCAAAATCTATTACTTCATCGCCTGTACCATATAAAATTTTATCTAAAAATGACCTTGGTAGTTTCTTTATTGGCACACCTTTTATTTCTACTCCATAATGTTTGGCAATAGATTCAAAATACATTTTAGCCATTGTGTCGCCCTTTTTCATTGTACTTGCTCCAAAAGCCTTTACTCCGTCATATAATGTTTTATTTTTATCTGGAATTATTAAATCTTCATCCATTCTCATTAAAAAGCCTAAACCCGTGCAAGTAGGACATGCTCCAAATGGATTATTAAAAGAAAATAATCTTGGGGATAACTCATCAAAACTTATATTACATTCTGGACAAGCATAATTTCCACTAAATAACATTTCTTTATTATTTGTGGCATCTTCAACTATTACTAAATTGTTTGCATGTTTTAACGCTATTTCTACAGATTCAGCAAGTCTTGAACGAATTTCTTCTTTTACAACTAATCTATCAACTATTATTTCAATATTATGTTTCTTTTTTCTATCTATTTGTAGGTCATCTGTTAATTCAACAGTTTCACCATCTACTCTAGCCCTTACAAATCCCTCTTTTTGATATGCTTCTAGTTGTTTTACAAACTCACCTTTTCTTCCTCTTACTACTGGTGCAAGCACTTGAATTCTCGTTCCTTCTGGTAATTCCATAATTGCATCTACCATTTGGTCTATAGTTTGCTTTTCTATTTTTCTACCACATTTTGGACAATATGGCACACCAATTCTGGCATATAAAAGACGAATATAATCGTAAATTTCTGTAACAGTACCTACTGTTGAACGCGGATTTTTAGAAGTTGTTTTTTGGTCTATTGATATTGCAGGTGATAAACCGTCTATAGATTCAACATCTGGCTTTTCCATTAAGCCTAAAAATTGCCTTGCATAAGATGATAAACTTTCTACATACCTTCTTTGACCTTCAGCATAAAGTGTATCAAATGCTAAAGATGACTTTCCAGAACCTGAAAGCCCTGTTATTACAACTAATTTATCTCTAGGTATTTCTAAATTTATATTTTTTAAGTTATGTTCTTTTGCTCCTTTTATAACTATTTTGTCATTCATTATTTTTCCCCCTTGTAGTTATAACAATTTAAATAATTTATTTAGCAAAATTTATTATACAATAGAAATAATAAAAAAACAATAGTTTGCTATATATTCTTTTAAAATAATTAGCAAAATATTAATATATTATTTATTTAGTAACATTTTGTGGGGACCAGCAAATTATAGATTGTAAAAATTTTATTTTGTAAAACTTGTTTTACTTAAAATAAAATTTTTTACAAGCTATTATGTAGCTGGGAGTTACTAAATAAATAATATATTCATATTTTGCTTTGCAATTCAATAGTTATATTATTTTTCCTGGAATCCCTACCACAGTTGAATTATCTGGTACATCTTTTAAAACAACAGCATTAGCACCTATTTTTACATTATTACCTATTTTAATTGCTCCGAAGGACTTTAGCACCACAACCAATAATTACATTATTTCCTATATCTGGATGACGCTTTTTCTTTTCCTTTCCTGTTCCTCCTAATGTTACATTATGGTATATAGTACAATTATCTCCAATAGTAGCCGTTTCACCTATTACTACTCCCATTCCATGGTCTATAAATAATTTTCTTCCTATTTTTGCACCTGGATGTATTTCAATACCTGTAAAAAACCTACCTATTTGTGAAATTAATCTAGCTAAAAATAATAAATTATGTCTATACAAAAAATGAGATATTTTATGAAACACTAGAATATAAAAACCTGGATATAAAATTACAACTTCAAATATATTTTTGCATGCAGGATCTTTTTCCTTTATATTTACAGCATCTTCATATAATTCTTTTAAGACTTTCATATTTTATACCTTCCTTTGTATAAAATATGAAAATTTTCCAATTTTGACAGCATTATTTTATGTTTACCATTTACAAGTAGAGCTTTTTGTTATATAATATATGTATAAAATTTTTAAGGAGGATTTTATGTCTAGAAAAGACAAGCAAAAGCGGTTAACAATGCCTCTTGATATATGGCAATCCGCTAAATTTGACGATTTTGAAAGATGCGACTTTGGATTTTTTATTTCGAATGATTCGAGAATAATTATTACGAATGTCGAAAATGGTCGCAATGAAAAGTTTGAGTTTTTAGGAAAATGTGGCTTCGATTGTAAACATCGTTGCTTCATTCCTGAAAATGTAGATGCCTATTTAGGAGAAGGTGATATTTATTATTTTACCACACATACCTTTAATTATGGTGTCTATCTCTATAAGATCGATCGTGAAATAACTAGAAAGCGCCAAGAATTACAGCTTCAGGCATTATTAGCAATTTTATAGATATTCAAAATTGTCAATTTTGTAGAAATTCCAAAACCCTGCTTCTTAATTGAAGCAGGGCACATTATTTTTATTGGAATATTTTCTATTTGTTCACATATTTTTGAAGTATTTCTTTAGCGAATTTATTTACTATTATATAATTGTTCTTAATATTAGATTTATCAATATATCTTGTAAATATATTAGTATTTCTATTCTCTAATAACACAATTTTATTTGCCATTAGTAAAGATAAAATATAAGTTATCTCATTTTTTATTATAAATTCATTGTCGTTTCCTAATGAATTTGCAAGTGCTAGCATGTTTAATTTATTATACTTTTCTTCAGCAGTATATTTATAATAATCTTTATCAATCAATTTCTCTACTAATTCCTTTACACTATTACATTGAAATTCTTCATCATCTTCAATTACTATCAACTTTTTTAACATTTATCTTTCCTCTCCAATATTATTTTTTTCAGGTTCATCATTATCTTTTATAACTTTAAAATTTTTCTTTGCCAACTTTCCTTTTATTGAATTTTGTAGCACTGGATGCTTTTTTATTAATTCAATGTTAACATCATATCGTTCCCTATAAATATTTCTATCTGATTCTTCTATAACTAATTCTAATAATTTTTCTAATTTCTCTTTTTCCATCAAATTTCCATTTCTTATACTTTCAAAACATTCCAAATAAGATTTTTCTTCATCTGTTCTTTCATTATAATTTTTAGCTTGTATTATTGATAGTTCTTGTGATGCTTTTAATAGCCCTCCAAACAAATTAATATTTTCAATCCACACTTCAGGATTTACAGTACCATTTGCTAATCTAAATTCTATTGTTGTCATTCCAAACAAATTTCTAAAATTTATTCCCTTATATTTATTTTTTTGAAAATTGCAAACTATATATTTAAATTGCATCAAATCTTTTTCATCTTTTAAATTTATACTTCCTTCCTCTAGTGCCTTTTCAAACTCTCCAGATACTGGTTCTGCATAATCAGCTATCCCTTTTCTCGGAATAGTTCCTTTTTCGTTTGATATTACATATAATAGTGATTCTGTATTTGACCATAGTTCAAGCATATTATGCCATGCCTGAACACTTGTTAAATAGTTTGAACCAATATGAACATGCCCTCCACAAGAATCATTCGTATATTGTCCAAATTCTTCTAGTATAGTTGAAGCCTTGAAAATTTCATTTGTAGTTTTATCATTTGAACCAGTTAAAATCGGTGAAGTAATTTCAATACCATCTTCAGTAGCTCCATCTGGTGTTAAACTTCCATCATTTTTTCGCGTCCAATCATCAAAAAAAGCTTCTCCTTTCTCTTTAAAAGTTGAACTCATACTTCCCAAACATTCAATTTCCATTCCTATTGTCATATTTGTTGGAAGCTTTATTTTGGCTTTTGAATGTAACTCTTTTATTGCTTCCTGTGTGTTTACTGCCATGTTAAATGCTTTTTTATTCATATCATCCAAATTTAAATTTGCATCATTTAAACACTCACGTATAAATTCTTTATCATCCATCATGACTACTATTTTAGCTATATCATATGAATCTAATCCAAATTCATCCTTTCTAATTATACATTCTTTTATATATTGTGTATCATGTATTTCTGTTGCAATTTTAATAATATCTCCTGAATGTAATCCATATTTTTCATGTTGTTCTATACATTTCTTCGCATATTCTTTATCATTAGATTCTATTATTAATTTAAGAACAGCTTGAGAATCCAATTCTAAATCTTCATAAATTTCTACACATTTTTTTATATATTCACTATCACGGGTTGCTAAAATCATTTTAAGAATGTGAACAGATTTTAATTGAAAATCATCTCTTTTAGCAATACATTCTTTTATATATTTTATATCATTTGTTTTTAATATTAATGTTGTAATACCATAAGAGTTTATATTCATATCTTTACAGTTTTCAATAATGTGTTTTATATAATTTCCGTCTTCAGTGAAAGCTATTAATTTAACTAACTCTAATGAATTTAATTTTAAATCTTTATATTCACTTATAGTTTGCTTTACAAGATTTATATCATTTTTTCCAGTTAAATACTTAAAAATTTCATCAAACTCTAACCCTATCTCATCTCTTCTTTTTATACATTGTTTTGTGTATTGTAAATCATTTACTTGATTTATTAAATGCATAATATACAAAGAACTAATGCCACCTATTTCCTTTGCATGATCTACACATTGTTTTATAAATTCAACATCTTTCGTTGAGGATATCATTAAATAAACTTCATAACTATATAAACCTAATTTTTCACGTTTTTCTGAATCTAGTAAATATTTTTGTATAAGTTCTTTGTCTTTAGAAGAACCTATAAGTTCAGCAATAAAAAATGACTCTAAATTAAATTCTTTATCTATTTTTTCTACGCATTGCCTTATATAATTCTTATCTTTTGTTGCTAGTATTAAATCAACAATTTCTGAAGAAGTTAAGTCTAATTCTTTTCGTTTTTCAATATATTCTTTTATTACATCCACTCTA
Source organism: uncultured Clostridia bacterium (assembly GCA_947626555.1). GTDB lineage: Bacteria > Bacillota > Clostridia > TANB77 > CAG-508 > UMGS1663. The sequence goes on from CANQSP010000004.1 coordinate 27,035, forward strand.
CTTGAATATGTTAATAATTTTATAAATATATCTGATTTATTCTTTTCCGTTAAAAAATAATCAAAATCTTCTTTTTCAATTTTTTGCATTATTTTTTTAAAAACAATATCTAAATTTTCTTCCATGTAATCTTCATCAAAAGGCTGATTCATCTCAGCTATATTCCATATATCTTCTAAATTTTCATTTATAATTGCATCAAATATTTTATCTACAGTTTCCCTGCTCATATATTTTATACCTCTTTAAATACTATTAATACTTAATTATTTTTTAATATTATTATCTCACTTACAAAAAAAGTCCAATTTTTAAATAACTCCGACCAGTTAATTCTTTTATTTTATCTCTTAATTCTGCTGCCTTTTCAAATTCCATCTCTTGAGCATATTTTAACATTTCATCAGTCAATTTGTCTACAATTTCTTGTATATCTGCATCTTTTCCTAAATTATATTCTGATTGTGCTTCTTCTACAATGCTTGCCTTAATAGTGTCTCTAATAGACTTTTGTATAGTTTTTGGTACAATTCCATGTTCTTCATTGTATTGTGCCTGAATTTTTCTTCTTCTATTTGTTTCAGAAATAGCTTTTTCCATAGACTCTGTTAATTCATCAGCATACATTATTACTTTTCCTTCTGTATTTCTTGCAGCACGTCCAACAGTTTGAATTAATGAACGCTCTGAACGCAAAAATCCTTCTTTGTCTGCATCTAAAATAGCTACTAATGAAACCTCTGGAATATCTAAGCCTTCCCTCAAAAGATTTATTCCAACAAGCACATCAAACTCTCCGTAATCTTAAATCTCTTATTATTTCCATTCTCTCTAATGCTTTTATATCTGAATGCATATATCTTACTTTTATATCTATGCCTGCTAAGTATGAGGTTAAATCCTCAGCCATTTTTTTAGTTAAGGTAGTAACTAATATCCTTTCATTCTTTTCTACTCTTATTCGTATTTGTTCAATTAAATCATCTATTTGATTTGTTACTGGTTTTACTTCTATTTTTGGATCCAAAAGTCCAGTAGGTCTTATAATTTGTTCTACAACATTTTCTTTTGAGTGTTCTTTTTCATACTCTGCTGGTGTAGCACTTACAAATATACATTGATTAATTCTTTCTTCAAATTCATTAAATTTTAAAGGTCTGTTATCAAATGCTGATGGAAGTCTAAAACCATATTTTACTAATGATTCTTTTCTTGCCCTATCACCATTATACATAGCTCTTACTTGAGGTATTGTGGCATGAGATTCATCTATTAATAACAAAAAGTCCTTTGGGAAATAATCAAATAATGTAAATGGTGGAGAACCTGGCTTTCTTCCACTTATATGTCTTGAATAATTTTCAATTCCTTGGCAAAAACCTGTTTCTTTCATCATTTCTATATCAAAGTTTGTTCTTTCTTCTATTCTTTGTGCTTCTATTAATTTTCCTTCTGCTTTAAATTTGGCAACTTGTTCTTCCATTTCTTGTTCTATGGTTTGAATTGCTCTTTCCATTTTATCAGATGTTGTTACATAATGTGAATTTGGAAATATCATAACATGGTTTCTTACACCTATAGTTTTCCCTGTTAATGGGTTTATTTCAGAAATTTTTTCTACTTCATCACCCCAAAATTCAACTCTTATTGCACTTTCACTTTCATCAGATGGATATATTTCTACAATATCACCTTTTGCCCTAAAAGTCCCTCTTTTAAAGTCTAATTCATTTCTTGTATATTGCATTTCTATTAATCTTTTCAAAACACTATTTCTGCTGGCTTGCATTCCTGGTCTTAATGAAACTGTCATATGTTCATAATCAATAGGGTCTCCTAATCCATATATACATGAAACAGATGCTACTATGATAACATCCCTTGTTTCAAAAAGTGCAGCTGTTGCAGAATGGCGAAGCTTGTCTATTTCATCATTTACAGAAGAATCTTTTTCAATATATGTATCTGATGAAGGTATATACGCTTCAGGTTGATAATAATCATAATAAGATACGAAATACTCTACTGCGTTCTCTGGGAAGAACTCCTTGAACTCACTATATAATTGTCCGAGCTAGTGTCTTATTATGTGCTAAAACGAGTGTTGGCTTTTGTACTTTTTCAATTATATTTGCCATTGTGAAAGTTTTTCCGAGAACCTGTAACCCCTAGAAGTGTCTGGAATTTCTTGCCCTCTTTAATTCCATTTGATAAGTATTCTATTGCTTGTGGCTGGTCGCCAGTTGGTTTATATTCTGAATGTAATTTAAACATATTTTTCCTTTCTTGTGACCTATTTACTATTAAAAAAAGATAACAGTTAGCCAAGCATTCGTCCTCAAATTCGTCCCCATTGGACTAATTTTGTTGGTTAATAGTAAATTTTTTTGTATGGGACGAATTTAGGTCACAAATTTCTATCGCACTATTAAACGATATTAAATAATACTAAATACTATATATTTATTCATATATATACTATTTCATCATCTGCATTATGTTCCATAACCATTTCCTTGAAATCCAACCATTATATCAGTAAGTTGTCGTTCTATTTACAAATATGGATATAATATTCCTATTATATCCATATTGAAAATGATATGTTAAACTAATTATTCATCTTTTAAATATTTTTCCCAATCCATAAAAGCATGTCCTATTCTTACTACAAAAACTTTATCCACATCATCATCAATAATGTAAAAAATTATATAATTTCTTACATTAATTTTTCTAATGTTTTTATGTCCTGTTAATTTTTCTTCTAAAACAGACATACTTACAGCAACATCTGCTAATTTCTTTAATTCTTGTTTAAATAAAAGTTTATATTTATCTGCTATAATATCTCCTGCTAAATCATATCTCAGATATGAAATAATATTTTCTAAGTCTCGTTCAGCAGTTTCTGACATTTCTACTATATATTTTTTCACAGCCTATGCTCCCATCTTTATATATTGTCTATTTTGCTAAAAACATCATCAAGAGAATATACTTTATTCTCTTTTATATCTTCAAGCCCTTTTTGTAATTTTTCTTTTAAATCTTTCTTACTTTTTATAGTAATACTATCTGGTACTTCTTTATCTATATATGATAATTTTAGATATTCAACAAAATTAATAACTTGATTTGTAAGTTCTTCTGGTAGTGTTTCAATTTCATTATACAATTTTTGTTTTTCTATAGACATATTCTTTACCTCCAAAATAGATTTACATTAATATTATAACATTTTTTCTTATAAAAATCTATGAATTTTTAAAATTTATTGTTAAATAGAAATAAAGGTTACAAATTCACAATTTTTCATATCTCAATACCTCTACCTGTATTATATGTTTTATTTATATTTTAGTCTCTTTTAAAATTAATACTAAAGTTATTATAAACATCCGGCTGGTCCCCAGTTGGTTTGTAATCCGATACTAATTTGAACATTTTTTCCTCCTTTATGTTCCTAAAAAACAACAAGCTAATTTAATTGAATTATACCAAAAAAGCAAGTGATTGTAAATACACTTACTTGCTTAAATAAATATGAAAAGACAAATATTCAAACGATGTTTTGCCAATAGTTTTATTCATTAACTATAGGTTCTCTTACATCATTATCAGTTACTTTATTAAACTCATATTCAAAGTCTACAATCGAATTCCAAATACCATCTGCATTTCCTTGTGTACCTCCTATTACTCGTATTAGAAGTCCCATCTCCTTGTCAAAATAACCCTTTTTTTATTTTTTTATAAATTCTATTATATATTAATATTATACAACCTACTATACCAATTATAATTGATACTATCTGTGATATTCTAAAGTTTCCAAACATTAAGCTATCAGTTCTAAGTCCTTCAATAATTGCTCTTGCAACTCCATATAAAACTAAATAAATATAAGTTAGCTGTCCCTTAAATTCTCTTTTATTTTTTATAAAATACAACAATATAAAAATGAGTAAACAAACTATCGATTCATATAAAAATGTAGGATGAACTTCTTTATATATACCGTTTTCTACAATTCCCATTCTAAACATACTTTTAGTTTCTATTCCATGTGCTTCTGCATTAAAGAAATTTCCCCACCTACCTATTGCTTGTCCGCAACGGTAAATAAACTACTATATAATCCATCATATCTAATATATTTATTTTCTTTATTTTGCAAAAGACTATAATTGTAATAATAGCACCAATTATTCCTCCATATATAGCCAGTCCACCATTTCTGATATTTAATATTTCTATTGGATTTTGTATATATTCATTTATTTTAAATACTACGAAATATAATCTAGCAGAAATAATAGATATAGGAATCATTATTATAGCAAGTTGCAATATGTCTTCAAAACTAATATTATATTTACGAGTATCTTTTTTACAAAAAAACATTCCTACTATAAATGCTAATACTATAAGAATAGCATACCAATAAATGTTTATACCAAAAATACTTATTGCTATACTATTTATATTTAACAATATACCTAATCCAGGAAATGTTATCTCTCTCATATACTTCTCTTTTCATTATTTTATTTATATAAATTTTAGCCTTATTAACCAAAAATAAACTTAAGTTTCTTTAAAAATGTCTCTTTATAAAAATTACTAAAGCAAAAATGTATTATGTAAATACTACAAAATAATTCTTATTGACAAATATATCTTTTTTATATAAAATTCAGTTAATAAATTTATTCAAAAGGAAGGATGATTTATTTTGAAAAAAGTATCTGTGGTAGTTCCAATGTACTATGAAGAGGAAGTTGCAAATGAATGTTATAATAGGTTAAAAAAAGTATTAACTTCTATTTCTAATTACGAATATGAAATTTTATTTATAAATGATGGAAGTAAAGATAAAACTCTATCTATTCTAGAAAAAATTGCAGAAGTTGATAAAAATGTAAAAATAGTATCTTTCTCTAGGAATTTTGGTCACCAATGTGCTGTTACTGCTGGATTAAAATTTGTTACTGGAGATGCCATTGTAATAATAGATGCAGATTTACAAGATCCACCTGAATTAATTCCAGAAATGTTAGATTTATGGCGGACAAGGTTATGAGGTAATTTATGGAAAAAGGAAAACAAGAAAAGGAGAATCTAAATTTAAGTTATTAACTGCCAAAATGTTTTATAATACATTAAACGCTCTATCTGATGTTGAAATTCCTAAAAATACTGGTGATTTTAGACTAGTAGATAGAAAAGTAGTTGACGTTATTAATTCATTGCCTGAACATAATAAATTTTTAAGAGGACTATTTAGTTGGGTTGGATTCAACCAAGTCGCTTTTGAATATGAAAGAAAAGAACGTTTTGCTGGAAAAACAAAATATCCATTAAAAAAAATGTTAAAACTTGCATCTGATGGAATTATTAGTTTTTCTACTAAACCTTTAAAAATTGTAGGTGGTTTAGGTATATTATCTGTTCTTGCATCTTTAGCCATTTTAATATACTCTATCCTATCTTTTATCTTCTCATGGAACAATCTAACAGCTGGTTGGACTTCTATAATGGTAACTATTACTTTTCTTTCAGGTATAATTTTAATATCACTTTGGATGATTAGTGAATATATAGCTAGAATTTATGATGAAGTTAAAGGACGACCATCATATATTATAAATAAAACCATAAACATAGACTAAAGATTGAAATTAGAATAATTACCAAAATTGAATTATATATTTTGCTTTAAAATTTAGCTAAATTATATATAAAGTTTTATGGGTAACCTTTAAAAAACCTAAATTTATTATATAAGGAATAATACAAATGAAAATCTGGATTAAGCAATACTATAAAGATATTTTATTTTTTATTGCTCTTATTATTGTAATTTCTTCTGTAATTCTTCCTAAATCTCTAAACGACTTAGATGAAATTTGGAATTACAGTTTTGCAAAAAATATAGCAGATAATTTAGTACCATACAAGGATTTTAATATGGTACCTACTCCTCTGTTACCTTTAATTTGCGGTTTCTTCTTAAAAATTTTAGGTGATGAATTAATTGTTATGAGATTACTTGCTATATTACTTATTAGTTTTTTATTTTTTATTAGTTACCTAATTTTGAAAAAACTAAAAGTCAATCAAGTTTTTGCAATATTAGCTTCATTTTTTATATTCTTACTTTTAAAAGATTATATTTGCATTGATTATAATTTTGCTTTACTATGTGTTACATTGCTTATTATTTATATAGAAATTATATATTTTCAAAAAAATAATAATTATTTTGAACGTTCTAAATGGTTTTACTTTTGGATTGGAATCTTAAGTGGTATATGTATTTTATTTAAGCAAACAACTGGAATTTTTGTAAGTTTAGTAACTGTTTTCTACCCTATTTTGCTATTAAATAATAAATCTGAATTAAAAAAATATTTAAAAACATCATTATTTAAAATTTTAGGAATTGCAATTCCAGTAATTCTACTGTTTATTTATTTATTGTTAAATAATGCTCTTTACGATTTTATAGATTATACAATTTTAGGAATAAAAACATTTACAAATTCTATTCCTTATACAAGTTTAATAGAATCTAGTAATATCGCAATAAAGTTATTAAGCATTTTTATGCCCATATTTATTTTAGTAATAGGAATTTATATATTGATAAAAAAAGAAAGAACACTTTTTAATTTTTATTGTTATGGAATTGCCTCTTTAGTAGTAGCCTTTCCTATTTCAGATAATATACACTTTTTAATTGGCGTTTTCCCTTTTATTATTTTGCTAAGTTATTTTTCTTTTATTATACTTAAATTTATATTATCAAAATTACAAAATAAAAAAGTATATTACTTCATAAAGGAAATGAGCAAGTGCACAGTTTTACTCTTTTTGGTATATTACTTAATATATAGCTTTACTCCTATAGCAAGTTATTTTTCTGATACTAGTAAATATCATAGTATTGAGCACTATAAACTAATACCAATTTCTGAATCGCTATTAAATAAAATTAATACTATTGATGATTATATATTATCTCAAAATAATAAGGTTTATATTTTAGATGCTGAAGCTAGTATTTATATGATATCTATTAATCAATATAACAAAAATTATAATTTATTTAATAGAGGGAATTTAGGTAGTAAAGGTGAGCTCGGAATTATAGAAGAAATAAAAAATTTTGAGCCTGGTACAAAATTATTAATACGAAATAATAATTATTCTAAAAATTGGCAAACACCTATGGATGTAATTAACTATATTGAAAGTAATTTAACTAAAGTTGATGAAGTAAGCATATTTGATGTATATGAAATAAATAATTCAATTAGCAGTGATTTATAAAAAAAGTTATAAAAAATGAATATATTAATTATATTCATTTTTTGTAACTTTTTAACATATTACGAATTATATAAACTACTTAACTACTTTTTCTAAAAGTACATATTCATATCTATTTTTTATTAAATCCTTTACATAATTTTGTGTAATTTTTCCATCTCTTGCTAATGCACCTATAGATGTCAGCTTGCTTTTGGCTAATTCTTTCATTATACTATATACTAAAGCCGAACCTAAACCTGTATGTTCACTATCTACTCCCATATAAAGCATTACATATTGTTTAGGTTTATTTTTTATTTGTAAAATTTTTATTAAATTTAACAAACTTAAATGATATACTTTGTTACTATAATTTGGCACACTAATAAAAAATCCTACCATTTTACCTTTAAAATATGCAACTTTTACCATAGATGTATCTATTATTTTTTTATAACCCTCAAATACTTTAAAAAAATCTTCTAATGATAAATCCTTATATATTGGGAAATCACTATAAAGTTTAGTTATTAGAAAATATAATTCTTTTAACACTTTATCAAAATTATTAATATCGGGACTTATTATTTCATAACCATTATTAATAAATTGCTTATATCTAAGCTTATACTTTTCATTTGTATAACACTCATCAATAGATTCGTATATATTTGAGGTATAGTGTTCCACTATATTATAGTTATTCTCTTGAAATAATTTTAAATAATAATCTTTATTGTATGGTTCCCCTGTATATGGTGGTAAATCAAACATATTAATTTTTAACCTATATTTTATCCAAAATGATGCATTAACAGGACCAATAATTTTATTATAATTATTCTTTATTGCAAATTTATAAGCTTCATCAAATAAATATTTCGCAACTTTACTATCATTTATACATTCAAAAAATCCTAAATATGCAGTATTGTCATTTGGATACGTTGTAATTGCAAACCTTGCAACAACTTTATTTTCTTTATATACTAAAAATTTATTTAATTTAAAATATCGACTTAAAGGATGATTATTAGTTAAAATTTCTTTCATCTCTTTTTCATCCTCCATATTGTCATTTTTTGTATATAATTTTTTAGGTAAATTAACAAATTCGTTAATATATTCTTTTTCAAAATTAAACTCTATACACTTCATTTTCTTCCTTCTTTGCTATTATTTTTATTATACCTTTTGTAGCATCCATTTGAATTACATCTCCACTTTGTATTGTATCTAATAATTTATCTACTCCTACTATTGATGGTATTTTTAGTTCTCTTGAAATTATAGCAGTATGTGATAACAAAGAACCCTTTTCAGATATAACACCTTTTGCAGTTGCAAGTAAAAATACCCAACCTGGATCTGTCATTTTTGTAATAAGTATTTTATCCTTTACATTTTTAGCTTCACTTACATCATTTATTACCAATGCTTCTCCTTCTACTATTCCATTAGAACATGGTATTCCTCTTAACTCTACGTTACTATTATAAATTTTTTTTACATTTATATTTGCATGATATTTGTCAAATTCATTGTCTGCAAAAATTAATCTTGAATAGCTTGGTAACATTTTAAACATTTTGTAATCTTCTTTTCTTTGTTCTACAAGTTCCTGCATATTTACTTTTTCGTATGCTAATTTATTTATTTCTTCTATTTCTAAATAAAAGATATCTCTTTCATCTTTAATTATATTTTGCTCTTTATAAATTTTACCTAATTGCATAATCATTGCTCTAACCATACCAAATATTCTACTTCTATTTAATCTTGATATTTCTCTATTTCTGATTCCAGAAGTACATTTCTTAACTATATATTTTGAATTTTCTTTTGAACTATTAATTTCTCTATTTTCACTAATTTTAGCATATAAACTCTTAAGTTTATCCATATCTTTTCTGTATTCATTTATTTTATCATATAATAACTCTGGGTTAGTCCTAAATGTTGGACTTTCTAATTTTAATTCTTCTAAATTTCTATCACCATATTTTTTTATGTATGAATCAATTTGCATTTCAAATTGTTCTTCATTTAAAGAATCCTTCATATATGCTATTCTTATTAATTCTTTTACTGGTTTCATACTTTCAATATTTGTAATACCAGAAATATATTCGTTTGCCTTTTCTTCATAATTACTATATTTTTTCTTTAAACGTGCTTTTAAAATACCCGTAAATATAAATGTATACACATCATTTAACAAAGTAATATCCCAACAACTTAGTAATTCTTTTTCAATTTCTTTATATAGTGTTAAAATTTGTACTTCATCCATTTTATCGTTAAATTCATTATAAAACTTATCATTTATTTCAATAAACTTTGCATTTAATTTTTTCATGTTTTTTTGGGTTCTTGCTAACTCATAAAAAGTATTAACATATGTCATAAATCTCGTCCAAACATTTAATTTTACCTTTTCATCGTTATAATTTTTATTACTAACTCCCAGCATTTCTTGCCAAATAGGTATAATTTTTTTATTAAACGGTAAGAACTTAATTAATGTATACCAATTACTTATTTTATAATATAATCTTCCATTTGAAGCACCAACCATATTTTTGAAAATTGCTTTATGCTTTTTTAGCTCCTTTTCATTCTTTAGTATTCTTCTACTAACACTTTCAAATATTCCACTATATACTGATTTTACAAATGATATTGTTAATGGTGAATTTATTCCTGGATAACTTTCTACAATATTACTATTATCTAAAATTAATGGATTAGATGTATCTATAGTAGTTATATTTCGAGCTTGCAAAATATATATATTATCTTTAACTATTGCAAATTCTATATCTAAATATTTACCTAAAATTTCCTCTATACTTTTAGAAATATCCACCAATTTTTCTAAATTTTCTTTAGTTAAATAATCTTTTTCTCCCTCAAAATAGTATAAATTATCATCTAAATTATAATAATAACTAGTCGCGTTAACCTTATCTAATACAATATTTTCTCCTAATCCTTCTCCTACAACAATTACGCTTTCATTTAAAATTCCTTGTGGATTTGCAGTAAACACAATACCTGAGAGTTCAGACTTAACCATCTTCTGAACAATAACATTCATTTTCAATTCTTTTATATCTATATTTTTTTTATTAAGATACTCCAATACATTTTCATTATATAATGATTTAAAACACTCTATAATCTTTTCTTTCAAATTTTCCTTTGAAACATTTAAATATGTATCAAATTGACCTGCAAAACTATCAGTTTTACCATCTTCAATATTTGAAGATGATCTAACTGCATACTTTTCACAATTAATATCAATATTAAAATTACTATCAATGTTTTTCTCTACATACTCCTTAAGTAATATGCTTAGTTCTTTATTATTTTTACTGTTATTAGTTGCAATTACATTATTGATTTCATCAGGATTTTTAAAAACATCTTCATATTTTATTATTGTATATTGAGGTATATTAATTTCATTTTCTTTTAATCTATTTAAATTATCTATTTTACTTCCTAACATTATATTTTACCTATTATTAGATATCCAGCTACTGTTAATAGCATTGTTGTTTCCTGTAAATATGTATATCTTTCTACCTTATCAACTATTTTAAATTTTTCTGGGTTTTTCATAAATTGAATAAATTTCCATGTCATCCATGATACTAGCATTACAAGTACAACAATTGATATTTTATTCAAATTGAATACTAGTATTATATTAGTAATTATATCTATAATTGTTAATGCCATTATAAATTTTGTTGCCTTTTTATATCCAAATAATTTTGAATATGTAGTATAATCGTTTTCATCTTTTGGTGCTTTTATTTTTCTTGCTATTTCCCAAATTAATGCTGGAAAATATAAAGTAAACAAAGCCATTACGGTTACTAATGAAAATGCATTTATACCATATTTTATACATGTAAATGATATTATATATAAATTAACAAACATCTGCACAGGATTATGAGTAATTACTGCAAGTACGAGACTTGGCTGTATTTTACTTTTTTGAAAAAACCACTTACTCATTAAGTACCCATAAACATATAGAATTACGAAAAATATGATATTGTTCATATATACTATATTTAATACAATTGCTATTAGTTCAACAATAGTACAAACAATCATAACATCCTTCTTTTTTACTCTACCACTTGGAAGTGGTCTATCTTTAAAAAGTTTTTTATCAGTTTCATAATCTTTTAAATCATCTGCTATTCTTAACCACAATAAAAATGCAAAAACTGTAAAACCTCCAATAACTTCTTGTATTCCAATATTAAATTCTGTTATTCCATTATTTAATAGAACTATAAAATACAATTCAAAAAAAACGATTAGCCCTAATACAATTCTTGGTATTATTGGATATCTCTCTTTAAAATAAATATGTAATCTTTTTAACATGTTTTGCTTCATTCCTCTCTGCATTATATTTGCTTCTACTTTGTTACCATTGTTGGTTAGCATCTACTGTTTTTCAGATTTTTTGTGCTATTTTTTCTCCATAACTTACTTTTGTTTCAATTCCATTTTTACTGTTTTTTAAAATATCTTCATCTACTTTTATAATATTTTTAGTAAGTATTACAATAGTTGAACCTCCTATTTCAAAAAATCCTTTTTCTTGACCTTTGCTAAATTCTTTAATATTATAATTTGAAATTTTACCTACTAATAATGCTCCTACTTCAATAACTACTATATTGTCAAAATTTTTAGTTTTTAAATAGTTACATACTCTAGAATTTTGACTATACACTTTGTGATTTTGTGATATTGAACTTACAGTATGTAATTTTCCTTTAATTTTATATTGCTTTTCAATTGTTCCTTCGTCCACAAAACAATATCTATGATAATCATCCATTGAAAGTCTAAATACCATACAATAACCGTTTTCAAATTCATTTAAATTTGAATTATGTGTCAATTCTTCTAAAGTATACACACTATTCTTTATTTTAACATTTAAACCTTTTTCTATTTTATATATTAATAATTTAGAATCTGCGGGAGATATAAAATTAAGTTTATTTTTATCAAAATTTATATTAATTTTTTTCCTCGTAAAGAAATCATTAAATGATTTATAATTTTTATTTTCATATTGACTTAAATCCACATTAAATTTCTTTATTTTTCCCTTGCTTAGAAAGCTTTTATTATATATTCCATTTAATTTTGAAAACATAGGATTTATAGCTATTTTAAGCAATATTCGGCCTGCACATGTGTTATATAAAAAATTTAAAGCTTTTCCACCATATTGATTATCATTTTCATATTTTTCTTCTTTTCTATTATAAAAAGATATCATAATACCCCCAAATATAAAACTAACATAACTATTGCTAATAGTGAAAAAATAATGTATCCTACTGTTTTTGGTTTCTTTACTTTAATATTTAATACATTAAAAATCGCTACTAATAACATAATTATTGAATAAATTATATTAAACGTACTAGCTTGAACAACATAGCTTAATAAATAACCAAGTGGAAATATTAAAGCAGAATATGTAACTGGTAAGCCACTATAATACTTTATAGATATATCTCCTCCATCAGTTTTAATGTTAAAGTATGCAAGTCTTGCTATTCCACATATAGCAAATACTACATATATTATTAAGTTATACCAAGCCGTTAACTTCAAACTAATACAAATTGCAATTGGTAAAGCAATAAAATCAATAGCATCTACTAAAGAGTCTAATTCTATTCCAAACCTTTTTTCCTCTTCTGTTCTTTTGCATTTTCTTGCTATAAATCCATCAAATAAGTCACAAACTCCTGCACCAATTAAGCAAGACAGAGATAATAGAATATTTTCATTTGTAAAACTTAAAAATATTCCCAATACACTTAATAACAACCCTATATAAGTTAATATTACTGATTTATTCCATTTTCCAATTATCATATTTTTCCTCTTTCTTATGTGAATTTTTTCTACTATTTGCCGTAAATTATGTTACTACCACATAATTTAATTTTCTACTATTGAGACTACACCAGTTGCTCCATCTATTTTTATTTTCTGACCATCTTTAACTTTAGACATTACATCATGACAACTAACTATTGCAGGTATACCATATTCTCTGGATACAATTGCTGCATGACATAAAATTCCTCCATACTCTGTAACTATTCCTGATAATATTGCAAATTTTGGAGTCCAACCAGTATCTGTAAATTTAGTAATTAAAATATCATTCTTTTGTAATCTATTTATTTCTTCAAAACTTTCAATTACACGGGCTGTTCCAATAACTATACCACTATTTGCCCCTAATCCTTTAATTATATTTTCATTTTTTTCTGTATTTTCAGTATCTATAGAAAATACTTGTCCAATTTCATTTTCACTCATATAATTTCTATATGAATTATAATATCTTTTATTTTTAATAATAATATTTGCTAAATCTTCTTTTTTTAGTTTACCGTCTAAATAATCCCATATGTTACCTACTTTTAGAAACCATATATCATCTATATTATTAATAACTTTTTCGTTTAACAGTTCTTTTGCAAGTTCTATTGTATAAATCCTTATAATATAATAAAACCTAGTTGATACATCTCTAAATTCTTCTCTCCACCATAACATTTTACGCATTTTCTCTATTTTTTTCTTTATTTTTTCGTATTTTTTATGGTTAACTTTTGCTTCAATTTTACTCAACATTCTATCATATTCTTTTTTTCCATTTTTTTGGTCTTCTATTGGGCTAAATTTATCTTCAAGATTAACCATATCTTTTAAGGTTACAATTAATGGAGAAATGTCTTCATAATAACATTTATAAGTAACATCTAATTCTTTATCTGAATGATAACCATAATCATCTATAAGCTTATTTATTAATTCAAACCTTGCACTCTTATTTTTTACATCTTTTATAATTGTTTCTACATTACTATTCGTCCAATATTCAAATTCTTTTTTATCTTCTCTTATTTTCCTACTAATATTCCACATATCATAAAATGGCAATAGATGAGATATATTTTCTATACTACTTAATAAAGTTAAATATTCTGCTTCTGACACATATTTTAATAATCCATCTTTATATAATGATTGATGTATTGTATTTATAAAAATCTGCCAAAAATATGTAGATTCACTTTGTAAATAATCTTCATGTGTAAGTTTATACCAAACTTCTTTTATATTTCCAATTTTTTTATCATCATAATTTTTTCTATAAGCGTAATATTTTTTTAGTAAGTCGTCCTTATATTTTTCGGCATTCATATTTTGTGTTTTTAATATTTTACTTTGTGCTATAGCCATTATAATGATTGCAACTATTGACTTTGGAGAAACATTAGTTGTTTTACCATCACCTTCATAAGTAATTTTTACACCATATTCACTATCAAATTCTCTTTCCTTATAGCCAACTACTTTACTCATTGCATTCTTTACTACTGACATATTCCAATAGCAACGTGCATAAAACATTTCCCCTAACTTTTTATTAGTTTCTTTTTCAGTAAGTATTTTTGAATCTAAAATAAACTTTCTTAAAGTATATTCCCAAATATACTCATACAGGCTCCACATATACGGAGTACAAATTGTAGCAGATACTCCTCCATCTTTAAAATCTGCTGTGCTCCATATATCTTGAATTCCTTGATACTTTATTTTTGTAATTTTTCTCGCTTGTAAAATGTATAATGCATCTTTATATATTCCAAATTCAATATCACATGGATATCCAAAAAATAATTGAATATCTGTAAACACTTTTGTTATTTTATTTAACATGCTTTCATTTAAATATTTATTTTTCTTATCATAGCTATAGCTTTCATTATACCAATCATAATAGTATTGTTCTGGTGCAACCTTTCCGCTAACAATATTTTCTCCTAACCCTTCTCCAATTTCAATAAGCATTTGTTTATCATTTCCAGTAATTGGATTTATTGTAAAGCAAATACCGCTATACTCAGAATCCACCATTTCTTGCACTATTACAGTCATTTTTAAGTCATTAAATGAAATTTTATTATTTAAAAGATAGCTTAATATTACTTCTGAAAACATTGATTTATAACAATCTATTACTTTTTCTAAAATATCTTCCTTCTTTACATTCAAAAATGTTTCGTATTGACCTGCAAATGAATAATCATCTAAATCTTCCTTTGCTCCACTACTTCTTACAGCATATTTCTTACTCGTTAATGACAATTTATCTACTGCATTTTTTATATCTTCATTTATTTCTATTTTGTTAAATAAATCTTTAATTTTCTTACTTGTTGTTTCTACATTTTCTTTTGTTATTCCATCTAACAATTTATTTATTTCAGTATCTATTTTATTATCTTCAATAATTTGTTTATATGTATCACTATCTAAAACAAAGCCATTTGGAACATTAAAATTTTCTTTTCTCATAGTTATTAAAAATTTTGCTTTATTTCCAACTTTGTTTAAATTTTTTACTTCATCAAAATTAACTATCATTTTTATCACCACTAAAACATATTTTTTCTCAATCTCATAAAATATAATAGCATATTTAATATAATATGTGTAAGTGCTCCTAAAAGCACATACATTAAATAAAAACCAATCGTCATATTATAGAAAAAGCTAACTACTAAACAACAACCAAAAACTGAATCTGCTTGATCTAAAAATATAAAGAATATTCTTTTAAATCCATTAGTATTTTTTCCTGGTTCTATATCTAGTCTCCTTTTTAAAAAGCTATTTGGTAATTCAAATAAAGAATATCCTAATCCTAATAAAACACCTATATAAACATTATAAAAAAAAGTATTAGAATGATTTATATAAAAGTAATTTAGGTTATTTAGGTTAAATAAATTAAAAATTAAACCAAACAAAACAGAGCAAATTGTATTTAATAATAAATATCCCAAAAAACCTTTCCAAGTTTTGTTGCCTCCAAATATTCTTTTTCCATCTATAAACTTTTTTCCAAAATCCATTGGCACTTTTAGCTTTTTCAATATATTTAATTTACACCATATCATATTCAAAATTCCTGCAAATATTGGTGTAAGAAGTGTCATATACATCATTAAAATTGTATTAAGCATTTTTTATTTCCTTCAACTTTCTCTATTTTCAATATTTCATTTTTCTCATATTTTTTATCCATTCTGTTCTCTCTTCATGCAACTTATTTTTCATTGCTATACCATCTAATCCCCCAAATTTTTTTTGAATATATTCTCCGTCTACTCTACTTAGACATTCTTTTCCTATCTTTTCAAAATTAATTTCATCTCCACTAAAAGAATTTCTGTTTCCACTTGTTTTATCACATATTACAACAATCTGCAACCCATCTAAACCTAATATTGTTTTATTTACTCTTTCTAGGAACTCAACTTGTTTACTTGGTTTCATTTTATAAAAAATACCACCTCTCATATGCTCTAAACATGCTGTTTTGCCACACTTAATCCATCTATTTGGAATTTTTATTCGATTACCAAACGTATTAACTAATTTTACTCCATTTTGTTCATGACCATAATGATGCGGATACATTTCTTTTGGTGTAATACCTTTTCCAAAATCATGTACTAATGCTGAAAAGCGTATTTCTAACTTTCTATCTTCTTCTAAATTTTTAGTTAATTCTGTTGTCATATCTAATACCAACATTGTATGATTATATGCATCGCCTTCTGGATGATACTTTTTAGGTTGCTGTGCTCCTATTAAATTATTAATTTCTTTAAAATGTATATCTAAAACATTGGCTTTTTTTAATACGTCAAAAAAAATCGATGGCTTTTCAGTTAATAACGCTTTTCTTAATTCTTCAAAAACCCTCTCTTTTGATAACGTATCTAATTCATTTTTTAATTCTTGCATCATTTTTAAAGTATTATTCTCTACTGAAAAACCTAAACTTGCTGAGAACCTTGCAACTCTATATACTCTTAATGGATCCTCTTTAAAATGTTCTGTTGTTGCTCTTATTATCTTTTTACTTAAATCATCTTTTCCATTAAACGGATCAATAATTTCATCAGTCAACATATTTTTTGCCATTGCATTTATTGTGATATCTCTTCGAGCTAAATCTTGTTCTATAGTTATATTTTTATTAGCTTTTATTTCAAATTCTTTGTGACCCTTTCCTTGTTTAGTTTCTGTTCTTGCCATAGCAAATTCATTACCATTTATAATATAAACTGCAAATGATTTCCCTTGTATTCTGGCATTTGGAAATAGCCTTTCAAAATCTTTAGTATCTAAACCTGTTACACAATAATCTTTGTCATGACTTACCTTTCCAAGTAATTCATCCCTTAAAGCACCACCTACTAAATACAAATTTCCACCAGCCTGTTTAATTGCTTCTGCAACAACTTGCACATTTTCCATTACTGTATTCCTTTCCAACTTCTTTACTCGTATTATACCAATAATGATATAAATTATAAACAATAAAAGAGTAGAAATTTAAATTTCTACTCTCATTCTATCTATTTTATTTTTTTGCTGGTTCTTCTTTCTTCTCTCCATTATTTAAATATTTATAAGTAAACGCTGCTATTGCAGAACCTATTAATGGGCTTACAATAAATACCCAAACTTGTTCTAAAGCTATTCCACCTTGGAATAAAGCTGGTGCTAAGCTTCTTGCTGGGTTTACAGATGTTCCTGTTAATGGAATACCCATAATGTGTACGAATGCTAATGTTAAACCTATTACTATTCCTGCAACAGAACTCTTCTTTTCATCTGAAGTTACTCCTAAAACTGTATATACAAATACAAATGTAAGAATTACTTCAACTAATACAGCTCCCCACATGCTCAAATCTATTCTAGATGCATCTCCAAAGCCATTAGCTCCTAGTCCTTGAACTGCAACATCTAATCTCATGCAGTTTGCCATTATTAAGTATAAAAGTGCTATTCCTGCTATTGCTCCTAAAACTTGAGCAACCACATAAAATATAAAATCTTTAACAGACATTTTTTTGTTAATTAACATTGCTAAAGATACTGCTGGGTTAATATGGCAACCTGATATATTTCCTATAACATATGCCATTGCTACAATCGATAAACCAAATGCTAAAGCTACTCCCAAATTTCCTAATATATCTCCTGCAATTGCTGCACTTCCACATCCAAATAATACAAGAACTGCTGTTCCTATAAATTCACATACATACTTTTTCATTTAAATTTCCTCCTTAGATTTATTATATTTGTATTATATTTCTAACTTTTTTTACTGTCAAGTTTTTCCATATAAATAATATTATATTAATTAATTTTATTTTAATATTTCTTGTGCTAAGTATCTCATATTTTCTATATTTTCTTCAGTCATTTTTGTTCTTATTGTAACTGTTGGATCAACAACAGTAATATTTTTCATTTCTCCTAATATTTCCTTTATACATTTTCCTGAATTAGGAGCCCATGTTCCATTTTCTATTATTCCAATTTTCCTGTTCTGATAATTTTTTCCTTTCAAATGCATTAATAACTGGTGCATTGGTGGAAATATTCCCATATTGTATGTTGATGAAGCTAAAATTATTTTATCATATCTAAAAGCATCTTCTATAGCTTCTGCCATGTCTTCTCTTACTAAATCTGTTACAGTTACTTTTTTTACACCTTCGTCTTTTAATATCTCAGCCATTTTATTTGCTGCCTCTAAAGTATTTCCATAAATAGATGCACATGCAATAAACACTCCATCAGTATTTTCTGGTTTATAACTACTCCAAATATCATATAAATTAATGTAATGCTCTAAATTTTCTTTTAATATTGGTCCATGCAATGGGCAAATCATTTTTATATCTAATGTAGAAGCTTTCTTTAACAAGCTTTGTACTTGATCTCCATATTTTCCAACTATATTAAAATAATATCTTCTTGCTTCACAGTCCCATTCTTCGTCTACATCTAAAGCTCCAAATTTTCCAAATCCATCAGCTGAAAATAGTATTTTCTCGCTTTGCTCATATGTTACCATTACCTCTGGCCAATGTACCATTGGTGCCATAAAAAATTGTAATGTATGTTTGCCTATATTTATAGTGTCTCCTTCTTTTACAACTATTTTTCTAGCTTCTAAATCTTCAATATTAAAAAATTGAGGCATAAATGCAAATGTTTTTGCATTTCCTATAATTTTCATATTTGGAAATTTTTTAGCTAAAAATTCTACATTATATGCATGATCTGGCTCTAGATGTGATACTACTAAATAGTCTACTGTTTCTCCATCTAATGCTTTTTCCAATTTTTCATTCCATTCCTCTACTTTGCTTTTATCTATAGTATCCATTACTACATTTTTTTCATCTTTTATTAAATATGAATTATATGATATTCCATTAGGGACTATATATTGACCTTCAAAAAAATCAATATCTCTATCATTTGCACCTATATAATAAATATCTTTTGAAATTCTTATTTCACTCACTTTAATCTTCCTTTCTTTTTACAATTAAACTATTCTTTAAAATTTAAACAAATTTAATCCTATTTCTTCATCATACATTCTATCTACTTGTCCTTCAATTATATTAATTACCATTTCACATGTTGCACTTACTATAGCTCTATTTAAGTGTCCTCCAAATACTTTGCCTTCTGTATCTCCTGCACTCATATGTAAATGAGAATAAAATTCCCCATTCATTGTATTTATTGTACCTGTTAAAGATACTATTTCAAAATCACCAGTAAAATTATTTGAATAATATTTTTTCTCTTTTGTTCTAAACACTCCTACTGTAAAATCTCCAACTGCACCTAAAGCATTTATGTTGGCAAGCTTGATATTTTCTTTTAATGCAACTTCTTTTATTTTTTCTAGTATTTCTTCTCCTTTATCTATTCTTACTACTAAAGTATTATTAAATTTCCTATAATCCATTTTTATTACCATTCCTTCCTTATTTTATTTGAGATTATAGAAGATACATATTTATATAAAAATTTCTTTAACCTATACCTTCTCTAAAATCTATATAATATATTAAAATTAAATATTTTTCAATATTTTTTTAAAATACTAGACTTTTTTTTAGTTTTTGTATATTATAATGTTATTAACAAATGAAAGGAAGTTATTATATGATTAAATTTATAAAAATAGTCTCTATATCAATTCTTTTTTTAATGTTAACATCTACAATATGCTTTGCAACAGATATAAACATGAACTTGCAAAGTGAAGATTCTTATTCAAATTCATATAACGATTCAAATAATACGCATACTACAGTTTCTGGTCAAAGTTTAAATAATTTTTCTACAGAAGAAAGTGATGAACTAACTACAAGTGATATTATAAATATATTATTAATAGTTGTTGGAGTTGTACTAATTCTTTTAGGAATTGCAATTTTAATTCGAATTCATACTAATTAAAAAATTATATCCTCTTATATTTTAAGAGGTTTTTTTATTTATATTTTTCATGTTTTTCATACATTTTATGTATGAAAATTTTTCAATTTTACTTTTTCCAGTATATTTTGTTTTTATTCAACAATACTATTATTAATTCTAATTTTCTAAAATGAAAATTAAAAAAATTTTTATAAGGAGGCTACTATGAAAAAGAAACTTTTCGTAAGTATTTTATTTCTAGTTATTACACTTATTTTATCTTTTTCTTATACTTTTGCTGCAAATGAAACAGAAAATAATCCTATGGAAGGTATAAGAAACTTTGTAGGTGGAGCTGAAAATGCTATGGAAGATGCTGCAAGTGGTATTGCAAATGGCGTTAGAAATATAACAGGTGCTGCTGAAAATGGTATGGAAAGTACTACAAATAATGAAAACAATTCTAATAATTCTGGTACAAACAATAATGGTGCAAACAATAGAGATATGCAAAATAATACTACAGGAGGAATGATGACAGATAATAACAATGGTGGTGACTACACAGCTGCAAGAACTTCTGGAGAAGGACTTTTCGGTGGAACAGGTAATACTTTAATGTGGGTAGTTGTTATATTAGCAGCAATAGCTATTATTGCTCTTATATGGGCTTACATTAGAAGTACAAATGCTTCTAATAACCATAATGATGATGAAAATAAATATTAATTGTAAATACACTTGCTTATTTATTTTATATTTAGCAAGTGTATTTTCTTTCTAAATTTTATATGATATAATATTCTTATAAATTTAAGTAATATTAGATAATTTTTATTACTATGTATGATTTATGAAAAAGCAAGAAAGGAATTTATTTTTATATGATTAAAATAATTGCTAAAAATCCTGTTGCAAAACACAATTACACTATTATAAATACTATTGAAGCAGGAATTGTTTTAACAGGTACAGAAATAAAATCAATAAGAAATGGTAAAGTTAATTTAAAGGATAGCTATGCATCTGTTCAAAAAGGTGAAGTATATATTCATTCTATGCATATTAGTCCATATGAACATGGAAATATTTTTAATAAAGATCCCTTACGTGATAGAAAACTATTACTTAACCGACATGAAATTATAAAAATAATTGGATTAATTAAACAAAAAGGTTATACTTTAATACCTATTAGTCTATATTTTAAAGGCAATTTTGTCAAAGTCGAACTTGGTATAGGTAAAGGTAAAAAATTATATGATAAACGTGAAGATTTAAAAAAGAAAGATTCTGAACGCTATATTCAACAACATACATAAAATCAAAAGAGTTCATTGTATTGAATAATTCATACTATGAACTCTTTTTACATTATATTGATTTTAAATTATATTTTATTGTTTGAACCAAATACATCTTTTATTTTATGAGAAACAGTATTTTTTATTTCTTCTCTTGCAGGCGTTAAATATTTTCTTGGGTCAAATACTGATGGTTCTTCTGCAAATACTTTTCTTATTTGAGCTGTCATTGCTAAACGTAAATCTGTATCTACATTTATTTTTGAAACTCCGCTTATACTTGCTTCATGTAACATTTCATCTGGTACTCCTTTAGCACCTGGTATATCCCCTCCATATTTATTACACATTTCTACTAATTCAGGAATAACTGTAGATGCACCATGTAATACTATTGGAGTATTTGGTATTAATTCTTTTACTTTAGCCAAAATATCAAATCTTAATTTTGCTTCACCTTTAAATTTGTATGCACCATGGCTTGTTCCTATTGCTATTGCTAAAGAATCACATCCTGTCCTTTCCACAAATTCTTTTGCTTGTTCAGGGTCTGTATACATGCTATCTTCTGCAGATACATTAACATCATCTTCTATTCCTGCAAGTTTTCCAAGCTCTGCTTCTACTACTACTCCATGTTCATGTGCATAATCTACAACTTTCTTTGTTAATGCAACATTTTCTTCAAAATCATATTTTGAACCATCTATCATAACAGATGTAAAACCATTATCAATACACATTTTACAGGTTTCAAAATCTGGTCCATGGTCTAAATGAATGGCTACTGGAACTTCTGGATGTTCCTCTACTGCAGCTTCTACCATCTTCATTAAATATCCTATTCTTGCATATTTTATT
Source organism: uncultured Clostridia bacterium (assembly GCA_947626555.1). Taxonomy (GTDB): domain Bacteria; phylum Bacillota; class Clostridia; order TANB77; family CAG-508; genus UMGS1663. The sequence continues at coordinate 49,921 of CANQSP010000004.1, forward strand.
GCACTTGATGAAGCCTGTAATATAACTGGTGATTTTTGTTCTGCAGCTGCATCAACAATTCCTTGTATTATTTCCATATTATTTACATTAAATGCTCCTATTGCAAACTTTTCTTTCATTGACTTTTCAAACATTTCCTTTGTTGTTACTAATGACATAATTTTCCTCCTTTTTAGGATTCGAAATTTTATAAATTATATTTCATTAAATCTGTTTTTTTAATTTCAATCCTTTTTCAATTATCTTTGTCTATTATATATTTGATTATAATTTAAGTCAAGGAATTTTATATTTCTTTTATATATGCAATTTATTTATATTTATTAGCAAATAGACCTGTGCATAATACACAGGTCTATTTTTAACTACACTTTTACTTTTTCACTGTATTTAAACAGCTATTACGCAACGCGTCTCTTCGTAATTCTGCAAGAAATCTTCAATATACCTTTCGGCATTAGAATTTTCATAACTTCCTTTCTCCAGAAAAGTAACAGCCTTTGCGTAACCGCCTTCGATAATCCCTTTTGTAAACTGCTTAATGCAATCTTCTGCATACTCCTCAAGACCGAATTCCCTTGGTATTACAATATCAATAAACTGAATCATCTTCGAGTTTACAGGCTTAGAAAAAACAAAGCCAATAAATCGGTTATCTTTAGTTCTAATTGCAATAAGCGATCTAGCATCTTTAAGCTTTTCAATCTGCTTTTCCAACTTTTCACATTCCTTTTGCCTTTCCTCGCCTTCGTTTTTACCATTATAGAGTATGTAGGAAAAATCGATTGCATCTTCCTTTTCCGCTGTTCTTAATACAAACCGTCTTCTTTCCATAAAAACTTTTTGCATAAAAGTGCCTCCTTGTAGTTTTTTGTATGAATATTATATCCATACAACATTTAAATACAACGTAATATATATTTTACAATATTTGTTTAGTTTTTTCAAGTATAATATTGTATTTTCTTTTAATCCTGTGATTTACACAATTGCCTGTAACTTTCACTTGATGAAACTGCTATAAATATATATTATTTCTTAATACATTGATTCTATTCATCAATATATTTATAACTGCTACACATAGACTCATCTGGTTCTTTAGTATCACAATCTTGTATTGGTGTAACTATAATTTGTCTTAAAGAACATTCTTGCTCTTGATTTTTGTTGTATTTACAACTAGTTACTGTGCAATTTATTTTTTGATCTGGTTCCATAAAATACCTCCCATCTTTATGACTAAAGTCATAATTTTTGTATAAGAATATTATGTGCAAAATCAAGTAAAATATTTATGTAATATAGTCATAAATTATGTTGACTTTACAAGTTCTTTATGATATAATAAATTCATTGAAACTATTTGTTTTTTCTTTTAAAGAAAGGAGCTTATATATGCTTGTAAATTCAGACGGAAGCAGTTTTATTATTTCATCTTCAACACATAATGCAACCGTTTCGCGGAATGAGTTGGTCGACTCCACATTTAAATATCGCTGTGAGGTAATCCAGCACTTCAGAAGTCTGTTAGGACTCGACAAAGATGAAGTAGCAACTGTATCCGAATCAGCAGAACAGTTAATTGTGAAAATCTGTGATGCTAATCGTGATCTCTTTTAAGCGCCAAAAACCTGTCTACATATTGTAGGCAGGTTTTTACAAAATATTAAAAATATATTATACACAGTTTTAAATTTTACGCAAATTTTCAAAATGCCTATGTATTCTTTTATCTTTCTATATTTTCCATATTATTTTCTTCTTTTTCTTTCAATTTTTGATTTATCATATTTTTTACTTTTTCTACAACTTCTTCTATATTCATATTAGATGTATCTATAACAATGGCATCTTCTGCTTTTTTTAATGCTCCTACTTGTTTGTTTTTATCATTTTCATCTCTCCACCTAATTTGTTCTAATACTTCATCATAAGTTATATTTATACCTTTTTCTATATATTCTTTATATCTTCTTTGAGCCCTAACTTCATCATCTGCATCTAAATAAATTTTCAAATCTGCATGTGGAAAAACAACGGTACCAATATCTCTACCTTCTACAATTACATTTTTATTTCCTACCATTTTTCTTTGTAGCTCAACCATTTTATTTCTAACTTCTATAATAGTTGATATTAATGCAGATGCTTCTGTTACCTCTGTACTTCTTATTTCATCTGTAACATCTTTTCCATTAAGTAATATAATATCTTTCATGCCTTCGTTTTCAATTTTTATATCAATATTATCCAGTAAATTTAAAATATGCTGGGTATCACTAGGAGTATATCCATGCCTTAATACTTCTAAGGCAAAACATCTATAAGTAGCACCCGTATCTAAATTAATTAATCCCGTCCTTTTTTCAATTTCTTTTGTAATAGTTCCTTTTCCACTACCAGCTGGTCCATCTACTGCTACAATAAAACTCATAATTATTTTCTCCTATTTTCTTTTTTATATACTATATCATATTAATAAAATTTTCACAATACTCTGATTGTATATTGTACTTTAAATATGTTTCCTTTATTCTAACTGTTTATTTTCTTTATTTTCTATTATTTGGCAACTTTTCGGTTCTTTGAAACTCAAATACCAACTCATACCGTCTCTATTCTTTTGAATTTCCTCATTTCTTTCTAGTAATCCAGCAAAAGTTTTGGGCGATGGAATTATAACAGGCTCACATGGAACCCAATTTGCAGGAGTAGATGCTTTATTTGCTTCAGCAATTTGCAATGCCTCTACTATTCTTATAATTTCTGGTATACATCTTCCAATATTCATAGGATAAACAAGTATTACTTTTATTATTCCTTCTGGGTCTATTATAAATACATTTCTTACTGTTTCTGTATTACTTATATCACTTGCAATCATTCCATATTTTCTTGCAATTGTTCCGTTTCTATCAGCTATTATTGGAAAAGGAACTTTTATGCCTGTTTTTAAATAAATATCATATATCCATGCTAAATGTGAAGCATTACTATCTACACTTAAACCAATTAGGCAAGTATTTAACTTTTTAAAATATGTATCTGCTTTGCTTAATGCTATTATTTCTGTTGTGCACACGGGTGTAAAGTCTCCTGGGTGCGAAAAAAGTACCACCCATTTTCCTTTATAATCACTTAAATTTATTGTTCCCATAGTAGTATCTGCCTCAAAATCTGGTGCATAACTTCCTATTTTTACATTTCCGTTCATCATTATTTCATAGTCCATGAAAAAACTCCTTTCATTTTTTGTATATTATATGAAAAGAGTTTATTTTTGTTACTTATTTTGACTATCCTGAGATGTAGTTTCAAAATCTTTATATTTATAAGTATCTTCCTGTTTTACTTTTTATATTATTCTTAATATCTTCTACTGTTCCTTTTGCTATTATTTCTCCTCCCAAAATTCCTCCTTCAGGTCCCATATCTATAATATAATCTGAATTTCTAATAACATCTAAATCATGCTCTATAACAATTATTGTTGCGCCATTATCTATTAAATTTTGAAATACCTTTAATAATGTTTCCACATCTTTTGGGTGTAATCCAATAGAAGGCTCATCAAAAATAAATATACTTCCATCTTGCACTTTTCCTATTTCTGAAGCAAGTTTCAATCTTTGTGCTTCCCCTCCAGATAAAACAGGCGTTGCTTCCCCTAATGTTAAATAGCCAATTCCTAAATCTACTAATATTTGTAATTTATCCTTGATTTTCTTACTACCTTTAAATACTTCTAAAGCCTGTCTAATTGTTAGTCCCATAACATCTTTAATTGTATATCCATTATAATAAATATTATCTACATCGTGAGAATATCTTTTTCCATCACATTCACTACACTCCATTTCAACATCTGGCAAAAATTGAACATCCATTGATATTGTACCTGTACCATCACATATTGGGCATCTTAATTTTCCTGTATTATATGAAAAATCTCCTGCTGTATATTCTTTACTTGTTTTTCCATATAATTTTCTTAAATCATCAAATACTCCTGAATATGTTGCAACTGTACTTCTTACATTATTTCCAATAGGTGTTGCATCAATTAATTCTATTTTCTTTACCCAATCTGCCTCTACACTTTTTACATGAGCAGGTTTAGCTTCATTATTTAATTTTGCTTTTACAGCAGGATATAAAGATTCTAGTATTAATGTGGTTTTACCTGAACCCGAAACACCTGTTACCGTTGTTAACCTTCCTTTTGGAATATCTACTTTCAAAGGTTTTACTGTATGAATATTATCTGTATCTAATGATAATTTGCCAATATCAAAAATAGCATCTTTATCTATTTCTTTTCTTATTTTTATTTTCTCTTTACCACTTAAATATGGTCCAATAATTGAGTTTCTGTTTTCTATTATTTCATCTATTGTTCCTTCTGCAATGATGTTTCCTCCCTTTGCTCCTGCTTCTGGTCCAATTTCAATCATATAATCTGCTACCTCTAATATTCTAGTATCATGATCAACTAATACAACTGTATTTCCATCGTTTATTAATTGTTTCATAACATTAATTAAACCATCTACATTTGCAGGGTGTAAACCTATACTTGGCTCATCTAATACATATAATACCCCTGTTGTCCTATTTCTTACAGTTCTTGCTAAACTAACTCTTTGTAGTTCTCCAGTAGATAATGTATTTGAGTTTCTACTTAATGTTAAATAGCCAAGTCCTAATGATAATAAAACTTTTGCATTTATCATATATTCTTCTAATATATTTTTTCCCATTTGTTTTACACTATCATTTAGGTTTTCAACAATTTTAGGTAGCCATTCAGTTAAGTCTTTTAAATTCATATCACAAACTTCACTTAAAGTTTTTCCTCCAAGTAAAGTAGAGTTAGCTCTTTTATTTAATCTTGAGCCATGACATTCTGAACATATATCTTCTTTTAAGAATTTTGAAACACGAAGCATACTTTTTTCATCTTTAACCTTTTTTAGTGCATTTAATACTGTTGCTTTTGCACTGTAATAAGTAAAATCCATTTCCCCTGCAACTACATTTTCTGTTTCTTTTCTCGGTTTATAAAATATATGCTTTTTTACCATTGGACCGTCATATACTATTTGTTTTTCTTTATCAGTTAAATCTTTAAAAGGAATATCAGTTCTAACACCCATTGCACGACATACATCTATCATCAAAGTCCACATTAAACTATTCCATGGAGCAACAGCTCCTTCATCAATAGTTTTATTTTCATCAGGTATAAGGCTATCCATATCTATTGTTTGAACAATTCCAGTACCTTGGCATACAGGGCATGCTCCATCAGAATTAAAAGCATATTCTTCTGCCCCAAGTCCAAAAAATTTTTCATGGCAAGTTGGACATTCTATTTCTATATCTCTTGCAACACTATCATTGGCAGGTACAACATGTCCATTAGGGCATATATAATCTCCACATCTTGAGAATAGTAATCTTATTGAATTTAAAAGCTCTGTTTGAGTTCCAAAAGTTGACCTTATACTTGGTACATTTGGTCTTTGATGTAATGCTAAACTGCTTGGTACATGTAAAATATTATCTACCTTTGCTCTTTCTCCTTGAGAAATTCTTCTTCTAGTATAAGTTGATAAACTTTCTAAATATCGTCTCGAACCCTCTGCATATATAACACCTAATGCAAGCGATGATTTTCCACTTCCAGAAACACCTGATATAGCAACTATTTTATTTAAAGGAACATCTACATCAATACTTTTTAAATTATGTACTCTTGCTCCCTTTATCTCCATTTTATCTATCATTTTTCCTCCAATTTTCCAGCAATTCGAATATAATCAGCATGTTGCTTCCTGAAATAATTATTATTTACCAGAGCCAATATTTTCTTTTTCTATAAATCTGGAATTATATTTTTTTAAAACCTTATCTAACGCATCCTTTAAATCTATATCCAATCCATTTGCAATACAAATTAAAGAAAAGAAGGCATCTCCTATTTCTAATTCTAAATTATTTGTTTGTAGAAATTCACTTCGACCATAGTCATTACCCTTTAATATTTCTTTTCCTAACTCTCCAACTTCAGACACTAAATCTATAAATTTTACTTCTATTGAACTATCTAAATCATATTTTTTAATCATTTTATTAACTTTTTCTTGAATATCTTTCATCTAAACATCTCCTTACATTCACTTATAATTTTCTATATATATTTTTTTAGATTTTTGTTATTAATACAGTAAGTTAGATTACTTGACGAAATTATATCAAAAGAGCAAGTAATTGTAAATACATTACTTGCTCATACCAATTATAATTTATTTTTATTTTTCCTCACAAATATAAAATAATTTTCTATAACATTATTTATCAAAATACATTTTGGTTCATTATATCCTGTTTCTTTAGATAATTCTTTTATAAATCCTATTTTATTCATTATTAGATACCTCTCCATACATTTTTGCTTTTGTATCTTGTTGTAATTCATTTCCGTATTCAAATATATAGGACATTCCAAATAGGAATAATATTTGCACTACATCAAATAATTCAAGTCCTATATCTGAATCTGATTTTAAAATCAATTCAAATAATATTCCTGATATATTAGGTAAAATTATTGTTACTATCATTAAAAATGCCATTTGCTTTATATGTTTAACATTTTCTAATGTAAATGGTGTATCTC
>CANQSP010000005.1 GCA_947626555.1 uncultured Clostridia bacterium
ATACTTCTCATTCCAATAGAAAAGATAGTCCATAAAATTCTTATCAAGCTGATCTAATTGTTTTTGAACATATTTCTGATTTTGTTTTGGTACATTCTTTAGTATTTTCTCTGCAATTTCTTCAAAACAGATGCAGTATTTTTTATCTTGAGGAGACATTTCGCAGAAAGCAGTTTCCTCTCTAAATTCTAACCATTCTTTTAATATATCATTTTCATTTACTTCTCTAAAGTTAACCATATCTAATTCCTCCTACACATATATAATTTCATTAAAAACAATTTCTTCAGCAGCATTTTTGAAGTTATTCATTAATCCAACCCATTTTAGCTGATCTGTTCTTTTTAGTTCTTCATTAACATTGTTTTCTTTAGCCATTTCTCTGATTGGTATATTTATTATGTGATTGCATCTTTCATCAACGCTTTTTAAGTAACTAGATAGAGCTCCATTCATCATCAATTCAGTATACAATCCTCTTTTATTTCCTTTAATATATCTTAATCTAGCTCTACCATATTTGCCTAAAACAACCTTTTCTTGACTTTCGATTGCTAAATCAGGAATCAAATAATCTCCTTCTTTGTGATAAGTTATTTTTTTCATAATCAAAACCTCCAAAATAAATTTTTAGGTTTCCCATTTTTAATTTTTATTGCGAACATGTGTGTAAATTTTTTGGGGAAATAATGGGGAAAAAATTTTCAAAAAAGTACAAAAAATTACACAAATGTTTGCTATGCTAAAAACCCCGAAAGTGTTAAAATACCAGCTAAAACTCTTGATATCACTAAAGTACAGAAAACAGGCAGGACGCTCTCATAACCCGAAGGTCATAATTCGAAGTTTACATTATGATTAAAGCTAAAGGGGCTATAAAAATCAAAACTAATTATCATGACTAAAAAACAAGAAATAACACATATAAAATGAAAATAAAAGAATAAAATAAATATTGCACACAAAATAGAAAATAAAACATTGAAAAAAAGCACAAAAAATGATACTGTTTAAGTGACGAAAATAAGCATATTGAAGTAATTCTCTAAAAAGTTAATAATAAAACATAAAGAGCGCAAAACAAATAAATCTTTAAAGCAATAAAAAATATATGATAGAAATATAAAAGCAAAAAAGTTTAATAGAAAAAAAGTAAAAAAATAGAAAATAGTATAAGTAGAAAATAGTATAAATAAAAAGTGTAAAAATTGATAAATACGAATTAATAAAAGAAAAATAATAATTTATAAAGAAAATAGCAAGGTGGTAAATAAAAATGAAAAAAGAAAAGTTAGTTATGACTAAAAAAGTAAAAGAACACATAGAAGGTTATTATAATACGCTAAATGCACATTTATATTACAATGATAGATTAGAAGAAGATGTAATTAATTATATAAAATCAATAACAAATAATTTAACAGAAATAAAACAAATCCTTTCAACAATAGGAAACTATAATAATATGATTAGTCTTATAAAATATTTAACAAATGGAGAAGAAAAAGACACAAAAGATATTATAAGACAAGCATATGTAATTTCAAATGAGCCAATACCTTTTAATAGAGAAATAAAACCTCAAAAATGCAATCTTACAAAGGAACAAATAGCAGAATTAGAAGATTTAAATATTCCATTTTCAATAAAAGAAATAAAGAAAAATAAAAATTATGAATCACAAACAGAAATGATATTAATAAATTTCATATATTTAGATAAAATAGCAAAGAAAACAAAAAAAGCACAGGTAAAGAAAATGTTGAAAATATATGAAGATGAATACTTTCCAACTGTTCCTAAGAAAGAAGTAAAAGAAATACATATATATTATCCTGACTATGATGAAGAAGTTATATTTTTAGATGAAGAAGGATTGCATCAAGTAACTGGAAAAAAAGCAAAAGTAGAATTTTTAGATGGAAATAAGATAATAGGATATCTTGGTAGTGATTTTAAAGATAAGGACGGAGATGAATGTTTAAGTCTATTTGAAGCATATGATGAAAAAAGAGGATTTTATGATTATCATACATATAAATTAAAAGATACACTAAGAATGGATGTTTTATATTACCCAAGGCACGAAATTAATTTTGAATTTAACATAAAAGTAAGACATATAAAAAAATATATAAAAGGAGTTAGTGAGGGAAAAGATAAAATATATAAAATTAATACAGAACAAAATGCTTAGATCTAATTTTTTAGACTAAGCATTTTCCATATATAAAAAATTATTTTTTTCCAAATGCTCAATAGGCATTTGAAAACTATCAAATTGGTATAAAAATTTATCATCCTCTTTCAAATAAGTATGTCTAAGAATAAATAGGACTAAAAATAAAAAGCCTAAAATTAAGAAAAACCAAAATAAGAAAGCCTAAGATTAAGAAAAATTAGAAATAAGTAATCTTAAAAATAAAATAAAACCCAAAAATAAGAAAGTCTAAAACATTCACATGTCCAAAAATAATAATCGTTAATTAAAAATCCTCTCCCACCCTTGTAATTTCAATTAAAATATTATATAATAATTAACTAAAATAAGGCCAAAAGAAAAAAATAAAAATATTTAAGAGAAGCTAAAATAAGGCCAAAAGAAAAAAATAAAAATATTTAAAAGAAGCTAAAATAAGACCAAAAGAAAAACATAAAAATATTAAAAAAAGCCACAATAAGCCAAAAGCAATAAAAAAATCGGCGATATAAGAATAAAAAACATATAATATAAAAGAAAAAATAAATATAAAAAATCAAAAGGTTTATAGGCAAAACCGTAATCAAAAACCTAAATAAAAAAAGCAAGGAATGAAAAACAATGATAGTGAATCAAAAACTTTTAGAAGATTTATATAACAATGCAGGACAAGCAAGAAAACAAAGAGCTTTAGAATATGTAGCACAAAAAAAAGTAGATATAACAAAAGTAATATACGATGATTCACGAAACTTTGAAGTCCGTTCAAAAGTAAAAGGAAACAATGGAGACTATGACGTATTCATAAAAGTAGAAAATGACGAAATCCAAAATTTAACATGTGAATGTTTAGACTATGAACAGCATTATGGCGCATGCAAGCACATAATAGCAACAATGATGGAATTCTCGGAAAACAATCAATACATAAGAATATTTGCAGGTCAAAATAAAATACAAGAAAACGACCTAAGTATATATAAAAATTATGATAAGCGAGAAGAAAAATACAGAACATTTAAACAAGTAATAAATGCATTTTATAACAAAAATGATAAAGCAATAGAAGAAAAAAGGCCAACAATATTGCCACACTCAATCAAAATAGAGCCAAGAATAATATATAGTACATTTAATAAAAACTTAAAAATAGAATTCAAAATAGGTAACAACCAACTATATAAAATAAAAAAATTACCGGAATTCTATACCAGAATGTTAAATAAAGAAAATTATAAATATGGTACAAAATTACAATTTATCCATGAAGAAGAAGCATTTGCTGAAGAAAGTATACCTTTACTAAATTATATATTAAAATATGCAGAAATAATAAAATATGCAAACGAAACAAGTAGCAACTATGGATATTATGGAACAAACATTAATGATAGCTATATAACCATATCAAATAGCGGAATGGATGAACTATTTGAAATATTAAAAAATCAAGAAATATTAATGCAAAAAGAATATTCAGAAAATAAAGTATTATTTTTAGATACAATGCCAAACATCGAATTCAAAATAAAAGAAGAAGGAAACAACGAGTACAAAATAGTTACAAACATAGATGTATATGATTATGAAATAATAGAAGGAAGAAAATACGTATATTTTCTAATGAATAACATTTTGTATAAATGCGATAAAAACTTTGAAGAAACAACATTAAAACTCTTACAAATATTTAGAGATAACTTCACATCAGAAATACTATTAAAAAAATCAGACTTACCACAATTATTTTCACTAGTATTTCCAAAAATAAAGGAAAATATAAAAATAGATGAATTAGAACAAGAAGAAATAGAAAAATACATTCCAAAAGAATTATTTGTTAAGCTATATTTAGATTATAATCAAAATAATCATATAATAGCAAATATTAAATTTGTATATGGAGATGAAGAATTTAATCCATTATTAGAACAAGAGGTAAAAATTGCCAGAAATATAGTACAAGAAGATGAAGTATTAGAAATGTTCAGAAAAAGTGGATTTATGTTAGATATTTCAAATGCAAGATTAATATTAGCAGATGAAGATGCAATATATAACTTTCTATCAGTAGAAATAGAAACATATATGCAAAAATTTGAAGTATTAGCCACACAAACGTTTAAAGAAAAAGAAATAAAACAACCTAAAATAGGAACATTAGGAGTCAGAATAGAAAACAATTTATTACAAATAGACTTATCAAATTTAGATTTTGATCCAGATGAATTAGAAGACATTATGGAAAAATATAGGTTAAAGAAAAAATATCATAGGTTAAAAAATGGAAGTTTTCTATCACTAGAAGAAAATGAAACAATAGATTTCATTGATGGATTAACAAAAGGAATAGATATAGACTATAAAGAAATAGAAAAAGGAAGCATGAAGCTACCAATATTCAGAAGCATGTACTTAGAAAGATTACTTCAAAAATTAAAAACGACTAATATTGCCAGAAATGCAGAATATAAGAACTTGGTAGATAATATAGAACATACAGAAAAAGAAATTATGCTACCACAGGGCTTAAATGCAGAATTAAGAGAATATCAAAAAATAGGATATAAATGGCTTAAAATATTAGACGAATATAAAATGGGTGGAATTCTAGCAGACGATATGGGATTAGGAAAAACCATACAGGTTATAGCAGTAATATTGTCTTATATAGAAAAAGTTGAAAATGAAAAAAAGTCTTTAAAAAATACAGAAGAAAATAATATAAAAACAATAGAAAATATACAGAGCGCAGAAAACTTAAAAATAGTCCAAAACTCAGAAAATATAGAAAATATTAAAATAATAAGAAATATAGAAAATGCAGGAAACGTCGAAATAATAAAAGATACAGAAAATACTGAAAACGAAGATAAATTAAGAATAGCAGAACAACCAAAGCCAAGTATAGTAGTATGTCCAAGTTCATTATCACTAAACTGGAAAAACGAAATAGAAAAATTTGCACCAAAATTAAAAACAGCAGTAATAGCAGGAACACTAGAAGAAAGAAACAAAAAAATAACACAAGCATCTAACTATAATATAATAATAACATCATATGATTTATTAAAAAGAGATATAGAAATGTACGAAAAAATACAATTTAGATATATCATAGCAGATGAAGCTCAATATATAAAAAACAACAACACTCAAAATTCAAAAGCAATAAAAAAATTAGTAGGAGAAACAAAATTTGCATTAACAGGAACACCTATAGAAAACTCTTTATCAGAACTATGGTCAATTTTTGATTTTACCATGTCAGGTTACTTATTTGGGTACAAAAAATTTAAAGAAATGTACGAAACTCCAATAGTAAAAGAAGATGATGAAAATGCAATGAAAAAACTAAAAATGCTAATAGAACCATTTATACTAAGAAGAGTAAAGAAAGAAGTTCTAACTGAATTACCAGACAAAACTATAACAATACTAAACAATGAAATGCAGGACGAACAGCAAAAAATATATTTATCATATTTACAAAATGCTAAAAGAGAAGTAAAAGAAGAAATTAATACAAGAGGATTTGAAAAAAGTCAAATAAAAATATTAGCATTACTTATGAGATTAAGGCAAATATGCTGTCATCCAGCATTATTTATAGAAAATTATAAAGGAGAAAGTAGTAAATTAAATCAATGTATACAAGTATTGCAAGATGCAATAGACTCTGGACACAAAATACTATTATTTTCAGGATACACAACAATGTTTGAAATAATAGAAAAAGAATTAAAAAAGCAAAATATAAAATACTTAAAATTAACAGGACAAACAAAAGTAGGAGAAAGAATAGGATTAGTAGAAGAATTTAACAACAACGAAGAAATAAAAGTATTTTTAATCTCTTTAAAAGCAGGAGGAACAGGATTAAATCTAATAGGCGCAGATGTAGTAATACATTATGATCCATGGTGGAATTTATCAGCAGAAAATCAAGCCACAGATAGAACATATAGAATTGGTCAAAAAAGAAATGTGCAAGTATATAAATTAATAACTAAAAATTCAATAGAAGAAAAAATATATGAATTGCAACAGAAAAAGGAAAAACTCATAGATAATATGTTATCAACTAACGAAACATTTATAAATAAACTTTCAAAAGAAGATATTATGGAATTATTTAGTTAAACTATTAGGGACGGGGTTAAATAGTTTAACACAATTGCAAGCATATTTATTAAGCTAAACTAATAGGGACGGGGATAAATAGTTTAGCTATTAGGATTATATAGGTAATCCTAAATAGTCAAAAATTATGAACATATTAGTAGGTTACTAAAGTAATCAACAGCTAAACTATTTATCCCCGTCCCTATTAGTTTAGCTTTTATTTTATTGCTAAAGTGTTAAACTATTTAACCCCGTCCCTAATAGTTTAAAAGAAAGGAAAAAACATGAAAGACTATATTACAATAATAGGCGGAGGATTAGCAGGAGCGGAAGCAGCATACCAAATAGGCAAAAGAGGAATAAAAGTAAAACTTTATGAAATGAAACCAACAAAATATTCTCCAGCTCATTCAAGTGAAAACTTAGCAGAAATTGTATGCAGTAATTCATTTAAATCAAACTTGCATACAAACGCATGTGGGCTTTTAAAAGAAGAATTGCGTTTATTAAATAGTTTATTAATAAAAATAGCAGATGAAGTCCAAGTCCCAGCAGGGCAAGCATTAGCAGTAGATAGGGAAAGTTTCGCAAAAAGAGTAACTGAAGAGTTGGAAAAAATAGAAAACATAGAAATTATAAGAAAAGAAGTAACAAATTTAGAAGAATTAATACAAGATGGAATTGTTATTATAGCAACTGGACCGCTTACCTCAGACGAATTATCAAAGCAAATTCAAAAATTAACAGGGCAAGACAAACTAGCATTTTATGATGCAGCAGCTCCAATAGTTCAAAAGGAAAGTGTAAACATGAATATCGCCTTTTGGGGAGATAGATATGAGCAAGAAAGAAAAAAAGAAGAAAATATAGAAGATTGGCAAGAAAGAATAAAAATAAATAATAAAAATATAGAAGATACAGGAAAAGAAGCAAGTTATATAAATCTACCTATGAATAAAGAAGAATATGAAAAATTTTGTAATGAATTAGTAAATGCTGAAGTTGTAGAATTACATAAATTTGAAAAAAGAGAAATATTTGAAGGTTGTATGCCAATAGAAATAATGGCAAAAAGAGGAATAGATACTTTAAGATTTGGACCGCTTAAGCCAGTTGGTTTTACAGACCCTAGAACAGGCAGGAGACCTTATGCAATAGTGCAGTTAAGACAAGATAACAGCGCTGGAAATTTATTTAATATGGTAGGATTTCAAACCAATTTGAAATTTGGAGAACAAAAAAGAGTATTTAATATGATACCAGGATTAGAAGAAGCCACATTTGTAAAATATGGAGTAATGCATAGAAATACATTCATTAATTCACCAAAGCTATTAGACCGAACATATAATTTAAAATTAAATAAAAATATATATTTTGCAGGACAAATTTCAGGAGTAGAAGGTTATGTAGAATCAATTAGCTCAGGAATGGTATGTGCACTAAATGCAATAAACAAAATAAAAGGTAAAAATCCCATAATATTTCCAGAAAAAACAATGATAGGGGCCCTAGCTAACTACATAAGTACTCCTAAAGAAAATTTTCAACCTATGAATGCCAATTTTGGAATATTACCAAATTTAGAAGAAAAAATCAAAGATAAAAAAGTAAAATATGGAAAACTGGCAGATATGTCTATAAACGTTTTAAAAGCAATAAGTATAAAACTATGACATATTTTACAAATATACTTCAAGAATATTAAAATTGTATTACTTTTTTATTAAAATGTTGAAAATTGAACACTTTTAATGTTAAAATTTGGTTAAAAATGTAAATAATTTTACAAATTTTACATAAAGTGTTGCAAAAAAAACAGAGTTGTGCTAGAATAATAAATAGGTAGGTTGTGCCTATGGAAGGAGAAAATATATATGGAAGAAAATAAAAAATTAGAAGACTTAAGTGAATTAATGCAAAAAATAAATGAATCAATGAAAATAACAAGAGATAAAAAAACTCAGTTAGAACAAAAAGAAGTTAATTTGTATTCAGAAACAAGTCCAATGATGGTAGAAAAGGGAAAAGAGGATATCGAAAACTTAAAGAAAGAAAAAAGTGAATTCGATGAGATGACTCAAAATGCAATGGTAAAAGCTAAAAAAGATATTTTAGCTTTAAAAAAGGAAAGCGAAAAAGCATATCAAGAAGCACTTATGGAAGGTATGAAAAAGCAAAAAGAGATGGAAGAAAAACTTAACTCTTTAATGGGTAATGATTTATCCGAAGATAAAATGAAAATGGTAAAAGAAGGCTATGAAAAAGCAAAGGATAAATTAGAGGCTTCAATGGAAGAAATGAAAGAACAACACTTTAAGCAAGAAGAAATGTTAGAAGGTTATGAAGAAGATATAAATCTTTATGCATTAGAGTTAGGAATATCAGATGTTTTAGATAAAGTAGAATTAGAAAATTCTGAGCAAGAAAATAATGAACATGAAACAGGAAAGACTGCAGAAAATAAAGATCAATCAGATGAAACTGTAGGTAAAGCTGAAGAAGAAGCTGAAAAAGCTGAAGAAGAAGCTGAAAAAGGTGAAAACAAAGCAGAGAATGGTGATGAAAGTAAAGAAAATACTGCTACAGCAGAAGCAAAAACAGATGAATCAAAGGCAGAAGAAACAAAGAAAGAAGAATCAAAAGTAACTGGAGCAAAGGCAGACGAGTCAAAAGTAACTGGAGCAAAAACAGGCGAGTCAAAAGAAACTGGAGCAAAAGCAGATGTCTCAAAAGTAACATGGCCATGGGAGAAAGCAGATGGCTCAAAAGAAACAGGAGCAAAAGCAGACGAGTCAAAAGTAACTGGAGCAAAAGCAGAAGAATCAAAAGTGGCTGGAGCAAAAACAGATGACTCAAAAGTAATATGGAGATGGCCAAAAACAGATGACTCAAAAGTAACAGGGGCAAAAGCAGACGTGTCAAAAGAAATAGATCCAACAGGAAAAGATAATAAAGTAGAGGAAGAAGAATTCAGAGATGAAGAAAACAATAAAGAAGCAGAACCAGAAACATTTGAAAGATTAGAAATAAATGCCAAAGAAGGCAAATTAAAAATAATATATGGAGATGAGAAGTTAAACAAAGAAGAATCACTTCAAGAAATCTTATCAACAAAGAAAAATCTTTATAAAAGAATCAGAATGAACAGTATGATAAGATACTATGGACTAGAAAAGCATTTAGGAATTATGGCAAAATTAATGTTAATGAGAAGAATTAATCCTGCTATAATAAAAGCAATAGATGCATACGGAGAGTCATTTGAAGACGATAAGTATGAACAATATGCACAATACTTTGATGCACTTATACTAAATGGCTACGAAATGCCATTTGATGTTGATTATGATTTAAGAAATTCAACAATGGCATCAAAAGATTTTAGAGTTATGAATAGATATGCAAAAAATGACCAAGATATAGAAGGAGTAGTAGCCATAGGAGTACGAAAAAATTTATTTGAAAGAATGAGAAATTCAATTAGAAGAAAATTATTAAAAGGAAGTAAAAGAAGAGAACAACTTACAGAAGGTAGAGAGGGAGAAGAATTTGCTTCATATGAAGAAAAAAGAGAAAGTTTCCTTAGAGAAAAAGAAGCATCTAAAGAAGTAAAAGAAAAAAGCGAAAAAATCATGGAGGATTTTGGAAAAGACAATTCAACAACATATTTTGTTAGAGGTGTTCCAGAAAATGAAGAGAAAAGTGATGACGATAAAACAGTAAAAGAAGAAAATAAAGGTGAACACGATGATGATTTTAATATATAATTAAAATACATATTAAAAAGTATATGGAAAATGGATAAGTTACAAAAAAAGACTATAAGAATATACAGAAAATTAGTAGAAAAGATATTAAAATTATTGACATAATTTATAAAAAATGATAAAATAAATATCGCTATTGTAAATTGCCTAAAATTGGCAATTCCGTAGCGATATTTATTTGTTTAAAAGCAAATAATATTATAATTTAAGGAGGTGAAATTTAAGTGCCAACAATCAATCAATTAGTAAGAAAAGGAAGACATACTGCAGTAACAAAATCTACATCACCTGCTCTTCAACATGGATATAACTCAATGAAAAAAAGAGTAACAGATAGAAGATCACCACAAAAAAGAGGTGTATGCACAGTTGTTAAAACAGTAACACCAAAGAAGCCAAACTCTGCATTAAGAAAAGTAGCAAGGGTTAGACTTTCAAATGGTTATGAAGTAACTTCTTATATTCCAGGCGTTGGACACAACTTACAAGAGCACAGTGTTGTTCTAATAAGAGGCGGTAGAGTAAAAGATTTACCAGGTGTTCGTTACCATATAATAAGAGGTACACTAGACACAGCAGGTGTTAAAGACAGAATGCAAGGTAGATCTAAATACGGAGCAAAGAAACCTAAAAAATAATAGGTAAGCTCAAACACAAATAAACATCAAAAGCCGTAGCAAAATAAAAACATTAGTGCATATAAGAAAATACTAATTAAAAGTTGAAGGTTATAATATGTTATAGATAAAAAACTAAAGTTTTATAGTATTAATAAACACAGTATTAAGAAAACAAGTATTATAGTATTAAAATAAGAATAAATTATGTAGCTATAGCAAAAAATAATCTTAAGGTACTTAAATTTAGAATAGATTATACGCACTGTACGGAAGAAATTCCGAGTAACTTTGGTATTTATATAAATATCAGTATATTTAAGATTAAAGGAAAGTAAGCTTATAATAGTAAATAAAAAAATATATAATATAAATATAATTACAGAATTTAATTACAAAATTTAATAAAATATAAAGCAAAATAAAAATTAAAAGCTTTATAAAGTTATATAAGAACATTATAAGCAGAAGCGGAAAATATTGTTCATGAAGAGCTCATTATAAAATAACTATAAAGAGAACAATAAAAATAAGCTTACAACTAAAAATCTAGAAAAGGAGTGAAGAATAGTGCCAAGAAGAGGATTTATAGCAAAAAGAGATGTCATAGCAGATCCAATGTATAATAGCAAAGTAGTTTCAAAATTAATAAACCAAGTAATGTTAGACGGAAAGAAAACAGTTGCACAAAAAATAGTATACGATGCATTTGACATCATAAAAGAAAAAGAACAAAAAGATCCACTAGAAGTATTTGAAGCAGCCGTTAACAACGTAATGCCAGTTCTAGAAGTTAAAGCAAGAAGAGTTGGTGGTGCAACATACCAAGTACCATTAGAAATAAGACCAGAAAGAAGACAAACATTAGCATTAAGATGGCTTGTAATATATGCTAGAAATAGACATGAAAAAACAATGGCAGAAAAATTAGCAGCAGAAATTATGGATGCAGTAGTAGGAAATGGTGGAGCATTCAAGAAGAAAGAAGACATGCATAAAATGGCAGAAGCAAACCGTGCATTTGCACACTATAAATGGTAAAATGCAAAAAAAGCAAAAGGCTATTTGCATACGGAAAAAGTCAAAATAAAAAAATAAAAGAAATCAAAAATGGTAAAAAGCACGTTGCATAAACTAACGTACACATATACCATAATATAAATAAAAGAAATAAAAATAGAAGGATAAAACCTATGGAAAGGGGAGAAAATAAAAAATGGCAGGAAGAGAGTTTCCTTTAGAGAGAACAAGAAATATAGGAATAATGGCTCACATAGATGCAGGAAAAACAACAACAACAGAGAGAATACTATTCTATACAGGTAAAACACACAAAATAGGGGAAGTTCACGAAGGTGAAGCAACTATGGACTGGATGGTCCAAGAGCAAGAAAGAGGTATAACAATCACTTCAGCAGCCACAACATGTAAATGGTTAGACACAAGAATAAACATCATAGACACACCAGGTCACGTTGACTTCACAGTAGAAGTTGAAAGATCACTAAGAGTACTAGATGGCTCAGTCCTTGTACTAGCTGCAAAAGGTGGAGTTCAACCACAATCAGAAACAGTTTGGAGGCAAGCAGATAAATACAAAGTACCAAGAATGGCATACGTAAACAAAATGGACATCACAGGTGCAGATTTCTATGCATGTGTTGAGCAAATGAAAACAAGGCTAAATGCAAATGCAATTCCAATTCAATTACCAATTGGATCAGAAGATAACTTCCAAGGAATTGTAGACTTATTAAAAATGAAAGCATTCATACACAAAGATGACTTAGGAAAAGTAATAGAAGAATGCGAAATACCAGAAGACATGAAAGCAGATGCAGAAAAATACAGACAAGAAATGGTAGAAGCAGCTGCAGAGCAAGACGATGAATTAATGATGAAATACTTAGATGGTCAAGAACTATCAGAAGAAGAAATCAAAAAAGGATTAAGAAAAGGAACAATAGATAATACAATAGTACCAGTAACTTGTGGATCATCATACAAAAACAAAGGTGTTCAAGAGTTATTAAACGCAATTGTATACTATATGCCATCACCATTAGACATACCTGCAATAAAAGGTGTAACACCAGATGGAGAAGAAACAGAAAGAAAAGCATCAGACTCAGAGCCATTCTCAGCATTAGCATTCAAAATAGCAACAGACCCATTTGTTGGAAAACTATGTTTCTTTAGAGTATATTCAGGAACATTAGATGCAGGATCAACAATCCTAAACACAAACAAAGATAAAAGAGATAGAATGGGAAGAATTCTATTAATGCATGCAAATCACAGAGAAGATATAGAAAAAGTATATGCAGGAGATATAGCAGCAGCAGTTGGACTAAAAGAAGTATCTACGGGAGATACACTTTGCGACCCATCAGCACCAGTTATATTAGAATCAATGGAATTCCCAGAGCCAGTTATTGATATAGCTATTGAGCCAAAAGACAAAGCAAACAGTGAAAAAATGGGAATAGCATTAGCAAAACTAGCAGAAGAAGATCCAACATTCAAAACATATACAGACCATGAAACAGGTCAAACAATCATTGCTGGTATGGGTGAGCTTCACCTAGACATCATCGTAGACAGATTAAAAAGAGAATTCAAAGTAGAATGTACTGTAGGTAAGCCACAAGTTTCTTACAAAGAAACAATAAGAAACAAAGTAAAAGTACAAGGAAAATTCATACGTCAATCTGGTGGACGTGGACAATACGGTGATGTATGGCTAGAAATGGAACCATTAGAGCCAGGCAAAGGAATAGAATTCGAAAGCAAAATCGTTGGTGGTGTTGTTCCAAAAGAATACATCAAACCAATCGAAGATGGTGTTAGAGAAGCAGCTGAAAGCGGAGTTTTAGCAGGATACCCTGTTATAGACTTCAAAGCAACATTAGTAGATGGATCATACCACGAAGTTGACTCTTCAGAAATGGCCTTCAAAGTAGCAGGATCTATGGCATTCAAAGAAGGATGTCGTCAAGCAAAATCTGTATTACTAGAACCAATAATGAGAGTAGAAGTAACAGTTCCAGAAGAATACATGGGAGATGTTATAGGAGATATAAACTCAAGACGTGGAAGAATGGAAGGAATGGAAGCAAGAGCCGGAACACAAATAATAAGAGGATTCATACCACTTTCAGAAATGTTTGGTTATGCTACAGACTTACGTTCAAAAACACAAGGTAGAGGAACATACTCAATGGAACCTTCACACTACGAAGAAGTTCCAAAATCAGTATTAGACACAATAGTAGCAGCAAGAGCAAAGAAACAAGAATAGAAAAAATATTGTAAAATCATAAAAATAGAAGAGATAAAACAAAAATAAAAAAATGAAAAACGACAAAATAAAAACAAGAAAATAATATAAAAACGAAAAATAATGTAAAACACTTGCAATTTTAACGAAAATGTTATAAAATGCAGATGTTATAAAACAAAGTTATTAATTTTAAAAATTAAAATATAAAAAAATAAGGAGGAAAATTTAAATGGCAAAGGAAAAATTTGAAAGAACGAAACCACACGTTAACATTGGAACAATCGGACATGTTGACCATGGTAAAACAACAACAACAGCAGCAATTACAAAATATTTAGCTTTATTAGGAAAAGCACAATACGAGGCATATGATGCAATAGACAGTGCCCCAGAAGAGAAAGCAAGAGGAATCACAATTAACACAGCACACGTAGAATACGAAACAGAAAATAGACACTATGCACACGTTGACTGCCCAGGTCACGCAGACTACGTAAAGAACATGATCACAGGTGCTGCACAAATGGATGGTGCAATATTAGTTGTATCAGCAGCAGATGGACCAATGCCTCAAACAAGAGAACATATACTACTTGCAAGACAAGTTGGAGTTAAATATATCGTAGTATACTTAAACAAATGCGATATGGTTGACGATCCAGAATTATTAGAATTAGTAGAAATGGAAGTTAGAGACTTATTATCAAGCTACGACTTCCCAGGAGACGAAATTCCAATTATAAAAGGATCTTCATTAAAAGTACTAGAATCAACATCACAAGATCCAAACGCTCCAGAATATCAATGTATAAAAGAATTAATGGAAGCAGTAGACAGCTACATTCCAACACCAAACAGACCAGTTGACGAACCATTCTTAATGCCAGTAGAAGACGTATTCACAATTACTGGACGTGGAACAGTTGCTACAGGTAGAGTAGAAAGAGGAACAGTAAAACTACAAGACGAAGTTGAAATAGTAGGTATCAAACCACTTAACAAAACAGTTGTTACTGGTGTAGAAATGTTCAGAAAATTACTAGACCAAGCAGAAGCTGGAGACAACATCGGTGTATTATTAAGAGGTATAGATAGAAAAGACATCGAAAGAGGTCAAGTTCTAGCAAAACCAGGAACAATACATCCACACACAAAATTCAAATCACAAGTATACGTTCTAACTAAAGAAGAAGGTGGACGTCATACTCCATTCTTTGATGGATACAGACCACAATTCTACTTTAGAACAACAGACGTTACAGGTGTTATAAAATTACCAGCAGGAACAGAAATGGTAATGCCAGGTGATAACGTAGATATGGAAATAGAATTAATCACTCCAATAGCTATAGAAAAAGGATTAAGATTCGCTATCCGTGAAGGTGGTAGAACCGTAGGATCAGGAGTTGTTTCTGATATCGAAGCCTAAACTAAAAGGGACGGGGTTAAATAGTTTAGCACTAAAAAAATAACTCGTTCTAAAATAAAAAAATCAGAAATTTAGTAAAAAATTCAGAAATTTAGTAAACAACTAAATTTCTGATTTTTTTTGCGAAGAAAATTAAAAACGGTTCTATTATATAAAAAGTGTAAGGTGCTAAACTATTTAACCCCGTCCCTTTTAGTTTAGGTGATTAATTTAATATAAAAATAAAAATGTATTAAAAATGTAATAAAACAC
Organism: uncultured Clostridia bacterium; assembly: GCA_947626555.1. Classification (GTDB taxonomy): domain Bacteria; phylum Bacillota; class Clostridia; order TANB77; family CAG-508; genus UMGS1663. Next base: position 15,677 of record CANQSP010000005.1, read on the forward strand.
ATAAAAAGAGCTTCCGTAAGTAATATAGAGTTAATATCGAAATATGGTAAAAAATGTTATTTACAAAATAAAATAAAACAAGTAAAATATACATAAGTGAAGTTAAAAATATTTTTGTTAGAATGTAAAAAATAAATGAATAACATATAAAAGAAAAAAATTCACGGAGGGTACAAAAAAACTTTAATAAGTGTATGCAACAATACAAAAAGATTAGATTAAATGGAGGTATCATAAATAATGAAAAAAGAAGCAAGAAGAAGGCTAACGGCTAATATCATAAAAACACTAAAAATAGCAGTGCCAATAATTATATTAATGTTGGCATTAATAATGGTGTTTACAAATGATACAACAACAAAATATTATGACAATAAATTAAAAGCCCAACAAGATGCTGAAAGAACATTAGATCCATCTACAGGGGAGAAAGCTACGGTAGTAACGGCCACTCTAACAGAAACTAAAACAGGCACTTTTCCATTTGATAATGATAATGAACCTGGAAATGATGCAAATGAAACCAACGATGTAGTACGTACGTTAGATTGGGTAACTTGGTCAATAAATGCAGCAATGGAAATAAAACAAGGTGTAGAAGAAACTGAAATAAAAACGGGATATATAAAAGTGGAAGCTACATTACCCAAAAATTGTGCAAACAAAGTAAGGTGGGATACCGATTTTATGGCATGGGCAGAAGAAAGTGTGCTTTCAGAAGATAAACTTGAATATACAGGATATTATTCTTTAGGAGAAAATGCAATAAGTATACCAGGAAGCCAAATAATAGAAATGTATGCAAAAGTATTATATGCAGAAAATGGGTTTAAATTTAAACCAGAAATTAAAGTTAGCATAGTAGGCAACCAAGAAGGAGAAGCAAAGCAAGTAGAAAATTTACGAGATATAACTGTTAGTGCAAAAGGTAATTATGATATAAGAATTAACCTAGAAAATCAAAATATTCCAATTATGCAAAATGATGAGGAAGTTAGATTAAATTCGTTTAGTTTTGCATTTGCACTAAAAGGCGATAGCCCGGAAAAGGGATTAAAAGGAATAGAAAGTCCAGCTGGTGATTTAAAGTTTGATATAGATTATAGTGTGTTATGTGGTGACATGGATAGATTTGAAACAGCAAGTTTATATAACTATAAATATAATATTAATACAGAAGATACGTTAGGTAATCCTAATAATACAGTAAAAAATCTAGGAGTGTCAAGCTGGAGACAAATTCCGTGGTCAAAGCATGATCCTAGTAACAGTTTTAATGAAGAAGATAGAAGGGTTGTTTATCAAAATGGAAAACTATTAATGGAGGATAATCCAGAAACACATACAATTAGTGTAACAATTTCTAAATGGGCGATTTCTGAAATATTTCCAGATAGAGTTAATGACCTATCATATGCAAATGATAATGATAAAAGCTATGAAGCAAATGAAGGAATTATTTCTGTAGGTATGTTCTACATAGTAGTAAAAGCAGATGAAACGTTTCTTGCATCGGGTACACAAACAAAATTAACAGTTACAGCTAAAAACATGCAGATTCAGACAGTAGGAAATAGTCAAGTAGAAGAAGAAGTAGACGAAAGCAATAATACTATACAATGTAATCTGGACGCAGAACCTTGGCCATATTATGACAAAAGTATTAGATTCACTGGAGATGGATATGAACTTGCATCAAGTTGGGGAATTGGAGATTCTAGTGAATATAGAAATAAAAATATTAATATAAGTATATCATTGGACCCAATGAGACAAAATATAGCTAAAGATTGGGTAAGGGACTATGATTTTCTATTAAAGTTTGATGATAAAGCAATAGAAGTAAGGCAAGATATTGATGAAGAAAAGTATTTCATGTTCTTACGAGCAGATGAACCGCGTCAAATAACATGTAACTTTTTATATGCAGCTAGGGAAAATGGACAAGGTTGGGAAAGTGATCAACAAATGATAGATACTACAATGGAAGAACTAAAATATTACGACACTTTAGCAAAGTTACTAAATGATAATAAAGTATGTGTAGGCATAATGATAGAATCAAAAGAAGGAGAAGTAAGAAGTGGAGAATCATTAGCCATATCAATGAATTTTAGAACGAAGGCTGATGCAACTATAGGCTATGTAGCACAAGCTGTAACTGATATAAGACTTTATAATAAAAAACTTGATAGAGAAACGCAAACGCACTTAAAAACAAGCAATAAAGAGGATTTTGGAAAAATAGCTTATTCAGAAGAAGGCGTTAAATATAAAAAAGCTACTTTTGATGAGAAAGGAAATCTAATTCAAGGAAATCCTGATGGAAGTTTACGATCTGGAGATAGCTTAAGAATTTTAGGTGCAAAATTAAATGCAAGTATGGATACAGTTCCAGGGGATAGTTCTAACAAAGATATCTATAATATAGGAAACGGGGAGAATGAAATAACGTATAATGTAAAAGTAAAACTAACTCAAGATAATGGTGAAAAAGTTGAAGGTGCAAAAGTAGCGGTATCTGTAACATTACCAAAAGGACTAACATATAAAGCAGGAAGTAGCAATAAAGACGAACCAACAATCCAAGAAAATGAAGATGGAACAACTACGTTAATATGGTATGAAGAAGATTGTTCAACAAATGAAGAAATAGAAGATCTTAAGTTTACTGTATACATAGATGAGCGAACAGAAAATAATAAAACTTATACAGCAACATTAGATGTATATGAAGTACCAGGAAAAGATGGAAAATATAAGGTTGGAAACGATAATAGAAAAAATGAAATAACTTCAAGTAAGCAAGTTCGAGTAGTAAATATGAATGCATGGGTATTTACAAAGAAAAGAGGAGGACCATCAGTAGAACTAGATGGAGAATTGCAGTATACATTAACTTTTTACAACAATTCATCAGATATGTTAAACGATCTTTTATTATTAGATATATTACCATATAATGGAGATAATAGGGAAACTCTGTTCAATGGGGCATATACATTAAGTAAAATACTAATTAAAGGATATGATCAAATAGATAAAGTTGGATTATATTCAACACAAGAGGAAGGCTTAGAAGAAAAAAATTTAAGCGTAAAAGATAATAGTATATTAAAAGATATTCAATGGGAATCAATAATACCAGGTGATATAAATAAACCTAGCACAGCAATTTTATTACATGGAAATGTAAAAGGACATGCATTTATAGTAATAGATATATATTTACAAACGCAAGGTAGCCAACCATTAGATGCATATGTAAATTATGCATCAGCAGGTCTTGCAAATACAACAGATGAGTTAAAAACATCAAGCGAAAAAATTACAATAATAGATAGAGAAATTACCGGAATGGTATGGTTTGATGAAAATAAAAATGGAATAAAAGATGAAAGTGAACCATATTTACCAAATATCTCATTAAGTTTAGTAGACGAACAGAATGCAGAAGTAAATGATGTATTTGAAGAAAAAGTTAAAAATGTAACAACAGATGAAAATGGAAAATACACATTTAGTAAATTAAAATCAGGTAAATATAAAGTAAAAATAAATATCAGTGAATCTTGTGAATTAACAGAAAAAGAATTAACCGACAGAGTAAGGGTAAATAGTAAGTTTAATAAAGAGACAAAAGAGACAGATGTATTAGATTTAGAAAAATCTAATGACGATATAATATTAGAAGATAATATAAATGCAGGCTTAATAAAGCTAGGAGTAATAGGAACAAAAACAGCAGTACCAGAAGATGGAACAGTAATAGATGGCGAAAAAATAACATATAAAATAATTGCAGACAATACAATGGGAAAAACAGAACTTACAGCATTAATAAAAGACATATTACCATCAAAAGGAATATCAACCGAAAAATCAACATTACGAGCAACACAATTACCAGAAAACACACAAGTAGATAATTATGAATTTTCACAATTAATAGGTGATAATGGTCTAAATGTAACTGTACCATCAGGCAAAAAAATAGAACTATCATTTGATGTTGAAGTAGAAGGAGAAGGATTAGAAGAAGGATACGAAATAATAAATGTTGCAGAAATAGATGGAATTCAAACAAACGAAGTAAAACATATATATAAAACAATAAATGTAACAAGTAGTATAAATAAAGGAGGAACAAGTACAATACATTCAAAAGATGATGAAATAGACTATACAATACAATATAATGCCCAAATTAATCACTATAATGGAAATGCTACAGTTACAATAACAGATACATTACCATATGCACTAGATAAAGAAAAAATGAAAGCTATAGCAGAAAGCAGACGGTATAAATACAGCTGGAGATGAAGGAGAATGGTTAAAAGATTTGCTTGATGAAGGAACATATCAAGAAAATCCAGAAAGTTCAACCTATACAATAACATGGACCCATAATATAGAATCATCAAATGCTGATGAAGACGTTGAGACAACAAGTATAAGTTTAGATAAAACTATAACTGTAGTATATAAAGACATAAGCACGAAAGAAGACGATAAATTAATTGTAAATACAGTAAAAGGAAAAATAAATTTAAACGATTACGGAGTAGAGAAAGAAACAGAAAGTTTATATACTACAAAAGCAGTATTTGAAAAAGTTATTAAAGTAACAAAAACTTGGAAAGATAGTAATAATAAATATGGAAGACCAAGTAAAGTAAAAGTACAAGTAAAACAGCAAGGTAAAGAAGAAATAATAACTACTTGTATATTAAGTGAGGAAAATAACTGGACACATTTATTTACAGGTTTAAAGAAATATGATGAAAACGGAAACGAAATACAATATACTGTAGATGAAGTAGAAGCTGATGGAGAAAGCTTGAGATATTATCGAAAAGAAATAAATTAAAGAGTGGGGGACGGTCTTTCTGAAGTGAACCTAATTTGTTAGACAAAAAAACTTTAATAAGTGTATGCAACAATACAAAAAGATTAGATTAAATGGAGGTATCATAAATAATGAAAAAAGAAGCAAGAAGAAGGCTAACGGCTAATATCATAAAAACACTAAAAATAGCAGTGCCAATAATTATATTAATGTTGGCATTAATAATGGTGTTTACAAATGATACAACAACAAAATATTATGACAATAAATTAAAAGCCCAACAAGATGCTGAAAGAACATTAGATCCATCTACAGGGGAGAAAGCTACGGTAGTAACGGCCACTCTAACAGAAACTAAAACAGGCACTTTTCCATTTGATAATGATAATGAACCTGGAAATGATGCAAATGAAACCAACGATGTAGTACGTACGTTAGATTGGGTAACTTGGTCAATAAATGCAGCAATGGAAATAAAACAAGGTGTAGAAGAAACTGAAATAAAAACGGGATATATAAAAGTGGAAGCTACATTACCCAAAAATTGTGCAAACAAAGTAAGGTGGGATACCGATTTTATGGCATGGGCAGAAGAAAGTGTGCTTTCAGAAGATAAACTTGAATATACAGGATATTATTCTTTAGGAGAAAATGCAATAAGTATACCAGGAAGCCAAATAATAGAAATGTATGCAAAAGTATTATATGCAGAAAATGGGTTTAAATTTAAACCAGAAATTAAAGTTAGCATAGTAGGCAACCAAGAAGGAGAAGCAAAGCAAGTAGAAAATTTACGAGATATAACTGTTAGTGCAAAAGGTAATTATGATATAAGAATTAACCTAGAAAATCAAAATATTCCAATTATGCAAAATGATGAGGAAGTTAGATTAAATTCGTTTAGTTTTGCATTTGCACTAAAAGGCGATAGCCCGGAAAAGGGATTAAAAGGAATAGAAAGTCCAGCTGGTGATTTAAAGTTTGATATAGATTATAGTGTGTTACTACAAAAATCTGATGTTAGCATAGATAGATCTGTAACAGCAAGTTTATATAACTATAAATATAATATTAATACAGAAGAAACGTTAGGTAATCCTAATAATAAAGTAAAAGATCTAGGATTGTCAAGCTGGAAACAAATTCCGTGGTCAAAGCATGATTCTAATAACGATTTTGATGGCGATAATAGAAGAGTTGTTCACCAAAATGGAGAACTAAAAATGGAGGATAATTCAGATACACATACAATTAGTGTAACAATTTCTAATTGGGCGATTTCTGAAATATTTCCAGATAGAGATAATATCATATCATATGCAAATGATAATGAAAAAAGCTATGAAGCAAATGAAGGAATTATTTCTGTAGGTATATTCTACATAGAAGTAAAAGCAGATGAACAATTTCTTGAAAAAAATACACAAACAAAATTAACAGTTACAGCTACAAACATGCAGATTCAGACAGTAGGAAATAAGTTAGTAACTAACGAAGATAATGAAAACAATAATACTATACAATGTAATCTGGAAGCAGAACCTTGGCCATATTATGACAAAAGTATTAGATACACTGGAGAAGGATATGAACTTGCATCAAGTTTGGGAATTGGAGATTCTAGTGAATATAGAAATAAAAATGTTAATATAACTGTAACATTGGACCCAATGAGACAAAATATAGTTAAAGATTGGGTATGGGACTATGATCATCTATTAAAGTTTGATGATAAAGCAATAGAAGTAAGGCAAGATATTGATGAAGAAGAGTATTACATATTCTTTCGAGCAAATGAACCGCATCAAATAAAATGTAACTTTTTGTATGCAGCTAGGGAAAATGGACAAGGTTGGGAAAGTGATAAACAAATGATAGATACTACAATGGAAGAACTAAAATATTACGACACTTTAGCAGAGTTACTAGAAGATAATAAAGTATGTGTAGGCATAATGATAGAATCAAGAGAAGGAGAAATAAGAAGTGGAGAATCATTAACCATATCAATGAATTTTAGAACGAAGGCTGATGTAACTATAGGCTATGTAGCACAAGCTGTAACTGATATAAGACTTTATAATAATAAACTTGATAGAGATGAAAAAACACACCTAAAATTAAATGATAAAGAAGCTTTTGGACCAACAGTTTTTTCAGAAGAATGCCATGACTATAAAAAATCTACTTATGATGAGAAAGGAAATCTAATTCAAGGAAATCCTGATGCAAGTTTACGATATGGAGATAGTTTAAGAATTTTAGGTGCAAAATTAAGAGGAAGTATGGATACAGTTCCAGAGGATAGTTCTAATAAAGATATTTATAATATAGGAAATGGAGAAAATGAAATAACTTATAATGTGGAAGTACAACTAACTCAAGATCAAGGAGAAATGGTTGAAGGTGCAAAAGTAGCGGTATCTGTAACATTACCAGAAGGACTAACATATAAAGCAGGAAGTAGCAATAAAGACGAACCAACAATCCAAAAAAATGAAGATGGAACAACTACGTTAATATGGTATGAAGAAGATTGTTCAACAAATGAAGAAATAGAAGATCTTAAGTTTACTGTATACATAGATGAGCGAACAGAAAATAATAAAACTTATACAGCAACATTAGATGTATATGAAGTACCAGGAAAAGATGGAAAATATAAGGTTGGAAACGATAATAGAAAAAATGAAATAACTTCAAGTAAGCAAGTTCGAGTAGTAAATATGAATGCATGGGTATTTACAAAGAAAAGAGGAGGACCATCAGTAGAACTAGATGGAGAATTGCAGTATACATTAACTTTTTACAACAATTCATCAGATATGTTAAACGATCTTTTATTATTAGATATATTACCATATAATGGAGATAATAGGGAAACTCTGTTCAATGGGGCATATACATTAAGTAAAATACTAATTAAAGGATATGATCAAATAGATAAAGTTGGATTATATTCAACACAAGAGGAAGGCTTAGAAGAAAAAAATTTAAGCGTAAAAGATAATAGTATATTAAAAGATATTCAATGGGAATCAATAATACCAGGTGATATAAATAAACCTAGCACAGCAATTTTATTACATGGAAATGTAAAAGGACATGCATTTATAGTAATAGATATATATTTACAAACGCAAGGTAGCCAACCATTAGATGCATATGTAAATTATGCATCAGCAGGTCTTGCAAATACAACAGATGAGTTAAAAACATCAAGCGAAAAAATTACAATAATAGATAGAGAAATTACCGGAATGGTATGGTTTGATGAAAATAAAAATGGAATAAAAGATGAAAGTGAACCATATTTACCAAATATCTCATTAAGTTTAGTAGACGAACAGAATGCAGAAGTAAATGATGTATTTGAAGAAAAAGTTAAAAATGTAACAACAGATGAAAATGGAAAATACACATTTAGTAAATTAAAATCAGGTAAATATAAAGTAAAAATAAATATCAGTGAATCTTGTGAATTAACAGAAAAAGAATTAACCGACAGAGTAAGGGTAAATAGTAAGTTTAATAAAGAGACAAAAGAGACAGATGTATTAGATTTAGAAAAATCTAATGACGATATAATATTAGAAGATAATATAAATGCAGGCTTAATAAAGCTAGGAGTAATAGGAACAAAAACAGCAGTACCAGAAGATGGAACAGTAATAGATGGCGAAAAAATAACATATAAAATAATTGCAGACAATACAATGGGAAAAACAGAACTTACAGCATTAATAAAAGACATATTACCATCAAAAGGAATATCAACCGAAAAATCAACATTACGAGCAACACAATTACCAGAAAACACACAAGTAGATAATTATGAATTTTCACAATTAATAGGTGATAATGGTCTAAATGTAACTGTACCATCAGGCAAAAAAATAGAACTATCATTTGATGTTGAAGTAGAAGGAGAAGGATTAGAAGAAGGATACGAAATAATAAATGTTGCAGAAATAGATGGAATTCAAACAAACGAAGTAAAACATATATATAAAACAATAAATGTAACAAGTAGTATAAATAAAGGAGGAACAAGTACAATACATTCAAAAGATGATGAAATAGACTATACAATACAATATAATGCCCAAATTAATCACTATAATGGAAATGCTACAGTTACAATAACAGATACATTACCATATGCACTAGATAAAGAAAAAATGAAAGCTATAGCAGAAAGCAGACGGTATAAATACAGCTGGAGATGAAGGAGAATGGTTAAAAGATTTGCTTGATGAAGGAACATATCAAGAAAATCCAGAAAGTTCAACCTATACAATAACATGGATTCATAATATAGAATCAGCAAATGCTGATGAAGACGTTGAGACAACAAGTATAAGTTTAGATAAAACCATAACTGTAGTATATAAAGACGTAAGCACGAAAGAAAGCGATAAATTAATTGTAAATACAGTAAAAGGAAAAATAAACATAGAAGATTATAAAACAGAGAAAGAAACAGAAAGTTCACATACTACAGAAGCAGTATTTGAAAAAATTGTTAAAGTAACAAAAACTTGGAGTGATAGTAATAATAAATATGGAAGACCAAGTAAAATAAAAGTACAAGTAAAACAAAAAGGTCAAGAGGAAGAAATAAAAAATTGTATATTAAGTGATGAAAATAACTGGTCACATGTATTTACAGGTTTGAAAAAATATGATGATAACGGAAATGAAATAGAATATGTTGTGGATGAAGTAGAGGTAGATGGAGAAAGCTTGAAATATTATCAAAAAGAAATAAGTTAAAAGGGGGATGTACCTTCACGTTCGTTTTTCGAACAGGACGGACACTTCTTAAAATACATATTTTAGAACATAAAAAACATGGTATATAAAAATATACCATGTTTATTCTTATTTTTCAAGAGTGTTATCTCTTTGAAAAAATAACACCCGAATGCGCCCATTAAGTTTAAAATCAATCTCAATCATTTTTTCTTTTCATGAATCTAATATCATCACCAAAGAAATAGCAAATATCATAATTACCAACAATACGAGAAACAATTCTCTCATCATAGGTAGCAAACAAATTCTGTAAGCTCAAATTAGTAGAAATAATAGTTTTAGTAACTTTACCAGAATTAAGAAGCCTAGAGTTAATAATATTAAACAATTCAGCAAACTTAACGCTATTCATACTTTCAGTACCCAAATCATCAATAATTAATAAATCTACATTTAAAATATTATCACAAATATTTTGAGTAGAAGCCTTAGAATTAGACTTACCAAACCTAAAATCAATGATAGAATCTAACATAACAGGGGCAGTTTGGTAAAGCACAGTTTTACCTTTTTTAAGCAATTCATTAGCAATACAACTAGACAAAAAAGACTTGCCTAAGCCTGTATTTCCTGTAAATAAAAGATTTTTTTCATCAATATTATCAAAATAATCAATAAAATGAATGCAAATTTCCTTAATTTTTTCTATATTTTTTCTAGGAGATAATTTAGCTTTATACTTATCTTCATCAACCTCATCAGAATAATACTGCAAATTAAAATTATCAAAATTCTCATTTTTCAAGTTTGAAATATTAGATTTATTAAACTCAATATCAAATAATCTTTGTTTTAAACAATTACACATACTTGTAATGCCATTTTCCGTAATATATCCGGTATCATTACAAACTTTACATGAAAAATCAGGTTTAAAATAATCATCAGAAACATTTAAACTCTTTAAAATATCAGCCTTTTGTTTTTTTAATTCATCAACCTTTCTATTCAAATCATCTAATAAAGAAGGGTCATTAGAAGCAAGAAGCAATTTAGAAATACGAATAGCTTCTTTACTTAAAGCTAAATCAATCTCCTCTAACCTTGGATTAGCCTTATATAAAATTTCTTTTCTATTATTTGCTTCATTAATTGCCCTTTCCCTTTTTAAAGAGTATTCTTGCATTAAAGATTTTAAATTTGAATCATCCATAGAAAAATAATCCTCCTAACTAAACTAAAAGGGACGGGGTTAAATAGTTTAGCACAAATATAATTTTTTATTAAACTAATAGGGACGGGGTTAAATAGTTTAACAATAATTTTTTATAATTATTATTGAACAATATGAAAAAAATATGTTAAACTATTTAACCCCGTCCCTATTAGTTTAACTGTTGTTGTGCAAATATTAATGTGCTAAACTATTTAACCCCGTCCCTTTTAGTTTAATAGTTTAGCTAAACGCGTAATTTTTTAATAATTTTAATTTCATCATACAATTTTTGTTTATGATTTTCTCTATCAACAATAGCTTGCAAATATTCTTTCAAAACCTGTTTATAATTTTCAACAGTTTCACCAGAATCAAAAAGAATTTTCATTCCTTCCAAATAATATGCCTGTTCTTTTTCTTTAGTTGCCTCAAGCCTTTTTTCATCATATTTTTGAATCTCTTCAAGCCTTTTAACTTGATCTTTTAAATAATCAATATATTGCATTACACCAGTAATTTCATAATAAGTATCATCTATAACAACCTTAAATAAAGATTTAAGAATTTTAGGATTAATTTTACCATGTTTATAATTTTCCTTAAGCATATCCAAAGCAACAGTTTTCATATAATTTTCAGGTCTAGCATCTTTTATTAAATCTTTAAGAGTTTCGGAAATATTAACGTGAGTAGTATACTGTCTCTTAGTAACGATTGCGTCATATTCATCAGCAACACGAATAATTTGAGCAACATATGGAATGTCTTTTTTAGTTAGACCATTAGGGTAACCAGTTCCATTAAGTGCTTCGTGATGATATAATGCACCATCAGCATATGGTCGTAAATTGATGTCTTTCATACACATTTCATATCCTAGTGTAGTGTGTTTTTTCATTATTTCATATTCTTCTGTAGTCAATTTCCCAGGCTTTGATAATACTTCTTTAGGAATATACAATTTTCCAATATCGTGTAAATATGCACATATTGTAGCATAAATTGTAAAGGCCCTTTTACACCTTAAATATTCGCAAATCCTACAAACTAAATTTGCTACATTTTCACTATGTCTTTTAGTAAATGGTTCTAGCCTATTTACAACAGAAAGTTGGTATCGCATAGTTGAATCTAAATTATATGATTTTAAATTAGCTGAATTATAGAAATCAAAGGTTTCTTTAAACATAATATATTCTTATCCTTTCTAAATTTTGTAAAAAATACATAATCAATCACAGTGTTTAAATTGTTAAATAATCACTATTTTTCTATTTGATACTATAATAGCATTTTTTTATAATTAATACAATAACGAGATACAAAAATTTAGCACGTGAAGTGAAAATTTAGACATAATTAATTAAAAATTTAAAAGTAAAATGAATTGAAAAATGTATTGAAAATGTAATAAAACGTGCAAAAGTAGCTTCCGTAGAAGAAAAAATTTAGTTGTCGAAAAATGTAAAAAAATGCTATTTACAAAGCAATTTTAAATATATAAAATTAATATAGGTATAAATGTTAATTTAATTAATAATAAATTAAAAAAGTTTTTACATATAATAAAAATTATTTTTAAGGTAGGAGACGATAATGAATAAAATAAGCAAGTTAAATATAGAATTAAAGAATGAAAAAGAGATATACAGAAGCAAAGATACTAAAGGAATAAAGAAATTACATAATAACGAAAAAATGTTCGCGGGGGGGGGGTACAATACTCCTTTAATAATAAAAAAGAATATAAAAGAGGATAATAACCATAATATACCAGTTTAATGGCAATTATGGTTATTTGTCATATTTACTAATAAGTCATATACACAAAGAACATATAGAGCAATATACATATAAAAAAGTGTAGAGGAAGGAGAAAAATCAAGAATGGAGCAGAAAGGAAGAAAATTAAAAGAAAAAGCAATAATCAATAAAAGCGAAGAAAACAATAAAAATGCAAGCAGAGTAGCAATAAAATCAACAGCTATTATAGTATCAATTATAGTAATAATAACGATATTGGTAGTAACAATATTAACAGTAATATTATCCACAAATGCAACAAAAGAGACACAAGGAAAAGAAATATCAGCAATGGCACAAAAAGGAGATTATATAAAGGAAATAGAAAAAGTGGAAACAAGTAATGAATATATGACAATGAAAACAGATGCAGACGGAGTGCAAGTACCAGTGCCAAAAGGATATGTAGGAAGTAATGCAATAGGAGAAAATAAAGTGTCAGGTGGATATGTAATATACGAAGGAATAGAAGAAGTAAATGATGGAAATGTAGTACAAGCTAGAAAAGAAAGAAACCAATATGTATGGGTACCAGTGTCAGATGTAAGTCAAATGTATGGAATAGATGCTGATGGAAAAATGTGGGGAAAATTATATGATTTTACAATGGATATGGGAGATGAAATAAACCCTATAACAGGAGCAAAACCATATAATTGGAAAGAAACAAATGGAATAATAAATGTAACAAGTAGCACAAGATATAGAGAGCCAGATATAATAAAAGATAGAGATCTTCCAAGGTATTTTAGACAATATGGATTAGGAGAGCAAAGTACAGGAGAACTTTTAATGAATTTGGAGAAGGAATTCGAAACAAGTATAGAAAGCATAGCAAAATATGGAGGATTCTATATAGGAAGATATGAAACAGGAGGATTGGACGGAAAAGTTAAAGTAGTAAGAATGGATACGCAAATATCGAACAAAACATGGTACGAAATGTATGAAAAATGTAAGAAATTAGCTGGCACAAATGATAAAGTAATAACTAGTATGATATTTGGAAGTCAATTTGATAGAGTATTGATGTGGTTAATAGAAAGTAATAATAAAACCAAAGAGCAAGTAATAACAAATTCAGGAGAATGGGGCAACTATATTGATATAGAATTAAAATATGATAGTACAGGAAATGAGGTACAAGATAAAACAAAAAGTTCAGGAAGTAGTACAAGAATTCCAGCAGGATCATGTGAAGAGACGAAAGCAAATAATATATATGATTTAGCTGGTAATGAATATGAATGGACAATAGAGGCAAACAATGTAAGTCATAGAGTAATGCGTGGTGGTAGTTGTTCAATTGAAAGTAATTTAAGACCAGCAATTTATCGAAATAGTAGTAATACTCCTAATGTTGACAACGAAAGCTTTGGTTGTAGGAGTATATTACTTATAAAATAGCTATAATTATTAGAAATAATATTAATAAGTTCAAAATATATGATTCTTAGGAGGTACAAAAATGGCGACAAACAAAATAAAAGTATATGGAAAATCCAAAAAATACTTACTAACATCAGGAGTTGGAGGAATAGCAATAATACTTTTAGTAGTATTGTTATTAAACATGTTATTCAAAAACTCACAACAAATAAATAATACATATAATCCAGAACTAGCCCGTGCCATGGAATACCAAAAAGTTAATGATGGTGATGATGGAGAAACCGGTTCAGAATATGTCAAATTTGATGCCTTCTTTTTGAGAGACTTAGACAATGATGGTTATGCAGACAAAATAAGAGGAACATGTAGAGAAATAAATGCAACAGACACTTTATATATAAATCTAAATGTGTTAACAAATGGTACATTGCAAAACGGAAAAATAGAAATACAAGGACAAAACATCAATTTTAAAACAGCAATAGTAGAAGACGATGTAATTAAGGAAAATTATATATCAGAAAATACAACAACAATAAGCTTAAAAAATGTAGAAAAAGGAACACAAAAATTAATATATGGAACAGTAAAAGCATTAACTTTGGGAGCAGATACAAAAAAATATAGTAGTGAAGAAAACAAAATAATATTAACAGGAATACATGTAACAGAAGATGGACAGACTCAAACACCAATAAGAAAAGAAGTAAGATTTACAGTAGACTGGTATGCAAGTGTAAGCTGCAGTATATATGATTATACAGGTCGTCGTACAGGAATACAAGATATAGAAAAAATAAGAGACGAAGAAAATAGGAGTATAAATCTATCATTTTATATAGAAACAAAAGAAGAAAAAGAACTAGCAATATTACAATCTTCATATTTAACAGGAACAATACCACCATTAAATGGATATATGCCAACAAAAGTAGAAATAACAGGAACAGACATAACTTCTCATTATGAACAGAAAACAGGATTTTTTGAAGCCAAAAGGGTAGCAGAATTAAATGAGAGCAA
Source organism: uncultured Clostridia bacterium (assembly GCA_947626555.1). Lineage (GTDB taxonomy): Bacteria > Bacillota > Clostridia > TANB77 > CAG-508 > UMGS1663. The sequence goes on from CANQSP010000005.1 coordinate 30,721, forward strand.
AATAGTAACAAAAAAAGTACCAAGAAATAATACATATAGATTCAATGTAATATATCCAATAGAGGCATACGAAGAAATGGACTCAAATACAATAAGCATACAAGTACCATTACAAGCATATTATGAAGGATATAACAATGAAAATGATGAATTTGAGCATCCAGTAAAATCAAATATTGTAACTAAAACGTTAAGTTTCCTATGGAGGAGACTAGATGGAAATACGGCAATAATTGATGTAAAAGTAGGAAACTATAGAAAATATTATAAAAATAGCGCAGAATATATAGTGTCAAAAGAGAAGCCATTAAATATGTATAATAGAATATCAGAAAATGAAGTAGAAGATTTCTACACAGTTAAATGGGATGCATATACTGGAATAGAAGAAAATATATACTCAATACAAATGCAAGAACCAACAGAAAATATTGATAAAGATGAAGATAGATTTTTAGATAGTGAAAATCAATTTCACGATATGTCAGGATTTGCTAAAAATGTGGGAATATATTTTACTGGTGCAGATACAATTTTAGGAGAAGATGGAAAAATAGAAGTATATGATACAAGCGAAAATAAACTAATACACACATTTACAAGTGCAGACTGGAATACATACAATAGTGAAAATCCATATATGTATAAAGAACCAATAACACACATAAAAGTAGAAACAAGTAAACTAAATAAAAATAGTAACTTAACTGTATATAATATAAAAGAAATAAATGATAGTATACTACTAGAAACATTTAAAAACAAAGAGCAATTTGATAAATTACAAAATATATATTCATATGTAAAAGGAAGAATAAAAACAGAAGAAGAAGGAGAATATGTAGACATAAATATAGACGAACATTTTGCAATATACGAAGCACCAATTTCTGTAGCAAGCGTAGAAGTAGAGAAAGATACATATGGAACACAAAAAGAAGAAAAACAGGTAAATATAATAATAAAAACAACATCTTCATACTACAATATGGAAGAATGGGCAAATGGAAGGTTTTTAGTAGAACTACCAAAAGAAGTTTTAGACATAAAAATAAATAATGTCACATCATCAGATGGAAATATAAATATATTGGCATATGGAGTACACGAAATAGAAGGACAAAAATTCATACAAATAGAAACAGAAAATGAAATACCAACAACTTACAGTATAGTAGTAAATTGTGATTTAACAGCAGATCCAAGAATAACAACTAAAAGCGGAAAGTTGAAATTGTATGCAATAAATGAAAATTGTGAAAACTATAAATACTCTGAACAAGATGCTTATGATATAGATAAAGATTCAAATACAATAGAGCAAGTATGTTATGCAGAAAAGGATATGTATTTTGTATCACCAAGTTCACTACTTACAAATCAACAAGCCACAGAATATAATCAAAAAGGAGAAACAGCGGTAGCACCACAAATAGCAACAATAGATAAAACAGAGGTAGATACAGCAAAAATAAAGATAAGTCTTACAAATAACTACGGAAGTACAGTAAGTGAAGTAAAAATAGTTGGAAAAATACCAACTAAAGAAAATACATTTATAATAAATAAATCAAAACTAGGTTCTAATTTTAATACAACAATGGAAGGAAAAATAGAAGTACCAGCAGAATTAGAAAACTATGTAACTGTATATTACTCAGATAGAGAAGACATAACAGGAGATTTAACAGATGAAAAAAATAATTGGAATGAAAATTTAGATCCAGCACAAGCAAAATCCTATTTAATAGATTTAGGAGAATATAGCCTAGATGTAAACGAACAATTGGAATTTAGTTATGAAATAAAATTACCAGATACAGTGCAATATAATGATATTTCGTATAGTACTCATGCAGTATATTACTGCTTAGATACAGATGGTGGAAAATTTAAAACAGAAATAGAAACAAGTAAATTAGGATTCAGAATAGAAAGAAAATATAATCTTAATTTGAAAAAACTAAAAGAGAAAACAGAAACTCCAGTACAAGGAGCGGTATTTGCAATAATAGAAGTTACAGAAGATGAAGGAGAAAGTATAAAAGAAGGAAAATTAGGAACAACAAATGCAGAAGGAATGTTCACAATAGAAGATTTATATGTAGATAAAACATATATATTAAAAGAAATACGTACACCAAGTTCTTATGAAAAAAACACCACGGAATACAAGTTTAAAGTAACAGTAGCAACAGATGAATTACAATTACAAGATTTATCAGAAGGAAAAAAATTAGAATCAGCAGAAATAACTCAGCCAACGGACGGAAGCAGAGGAATATTAAATGTAAAAGTAGAAAATACACCAAAATATCAAATAGTATTAACTAAAAAAGAACAAGACACAGGTACGCCAATTCCAGGAGTAAGGTATAACTTAAAAGGTGGAAACTTAGAAAATGAGGGAATAACAATAGTAACAGATAAAGAAGGAAAGCTAACAATATCAGAATTATCAAGAGAAACAGAATATACGCTAACGGAAGTATCAGCAGTAGGATACTATTTAATGGAAACACCAATAATTTTTAAAATGACCAATGAAGATGGAACAGTTAAGTTCAAAACAACACAAGGGGAATTTGTAAAGACGTCAGAAGTAACAATAGGAGATGGAGTAACAGGAATAAATGCTCAAGATAAAGTAGAAGTGGAATTAGAAGACGAAAAAGTGCCAACATATTCAATAACATTAAAAAAATATGCAAAAGACAAACAAGACATTACATTGAGGGGTGCACAATATAAAATAGAAGGTGAGGGCATAAAAGAAGGAGGAGAAATATATACAACAGGAGAAGAAGGAACATTAATAGTAGAAGGACTAATAACAATAAATGGGTTATATGAATATGTAGAAGAAAAACCACAAGTAACAGGAGTATATACAATAACAGAAATAACGCCACCAGAAGGTTATAGTTTAAATGCAACTTCACTACAATTTAGAGCAGAAAGAAAAAGAAATAATAATTTAGAAATTCATATAATAAAAGGAAGGGAATTAATAAGATTAGTGCCAGATATAGAGGATATGTCAGGTTTTACAAAACAAGATATAACAATAACAAATGCAGACAATGCAAATGCAAATATTCAAATAGGTTTAGTAGATGAACCATTATTTAAATTAACAAAAACAGAAAAAGAAACCAAAACACCAATACCAAATACTAAATTTAAATTAATAGAAATAGATGAAGAATATAATGAAATAGGACCTGCAAAAGATATTAACGAGAAAGAAGTTGGAGAAGAAGAAAAAATAAATGGCAAAATAGAAAGAGTAGTAACAACAGATGAAAAAGGAATAATATCATATGGATTAAAAAGTGGCTTATATAAAGCAGTAGAAGTACAATCAGCAGATGGATATATATTCCCAGAAAATGAAGAGCAAAGAACATATTATTTTGGCGTAGATGAAAGTAAGAAACAAGAAACAGAACAAGATGTAACATGGTCAAATGAAGTAGCAAGCAATAGATGGAATAAAGTAGACTCAGTTTATAAGACGAAAGATAAAGGAATAGTAATAGCAGGATATTTTACAGGAAAATTAGATTTAGATGGTGACGAAAAAGCTGACTTAACAGGGGAAGACAAAGCTTACTCTGGATTTATAGCAAAATATACAGAAGATGGAAAATTAAATTTTGCAAAAAATATTACTTGTACTAACGAAGTTAAAGCAACAAACGTAATTCAAACACAAGATGGAGGGTATATAATTATAGGAGATTATAATGGTGCAAATTTAAAAATAGGACAAGTAGATACAGGATTAAAAGATATTACGGGATATAAAAAGGGTTTTGTTATAAAATTCCTAGAAGACGGAACATATTCTTGGGGTAAAGAGATTGTAGATGAAAATAAAGACGTTAATGCAGTCTGTGTGGTAGAAGACACAAATGGAGATATTATAGTAGGGGCAAATACAAATGAAAATGGAAATCCAAAAATTGTGGAATATAGTCAGCAAGGTGAAGAACAATACGAAACAGAAATACCATCTGGAGTTTACATAGAAGATATGGTAACTAGTTTAACTAATAATGCCATAATAGTAATTAGTTCAACAAAAGAAGTAACAACATCTTCAACCACAGGAAGAATAGATACATATCAAAATGGATCAGTCACACCAAATGCAACAGTAGATTTTAATCCATCAGCAATTACAAGGTTAGCTACAGGAAAATATGTAATAGTAGGTAACTATATGGGTACTGCACAAGGGGTTCAAACATCAGAAGAATACTATGATGGAATTATAGTTGATTATGATGGTAATAGTGTAAGCAATCCTAGATTTGTAAAAGGAAATAGCGACGACATGATTACAGCAGTTGAAGCAACTAGTGATGAAGGATTTATAGTAGGAACATATACACATAGTAATGCACTAGATTTCGATAATAGAAATGAAGATATAGCAAAGGAAATGTTAAATATATCAGGCAATACAGATGCTTTGATAATTAAATATGACCGTACAGGAAATTATGAAAGTTATAAACAAATTCAAGGCACAAACATGGAACAAATAACAGATATAGCAGAGAGAAAAGAAAATGAATATGTTGTTGTAGGATATTTTAACAGTAAAACAGTATCAGCATATAAGCCAGAAAAAGATGAAACAAACTTAAAATTATCACAATACACAGATGGATTTGTATTAAATTATGGAGAAAAAGTAGTAGCACCGGAAATACCAGAAAAGTCAGAAATTGAAGTAGAAAACGAATTAAAGAGTTATATAATTACAACAGAAATAAAATTATTAGAAGGTCAAAAAGAAGCAGGAGGAACAATTACAGGAGGAACGCTTTCTGGAGAAGATAGAAATCCAGTGGAAACAGTAAAACATGGTAAAAATAGTATAACTACTATAGAAATAGAACCAAAAGATAAATATAAAATAGTAAGTATAACAATAAATGATGAAAATTATGCATTCACACCAGATAATACAGGAAAAGTAATAATGCCACAATTTAAAAATATGACATCAAATAAGCACATAGTAGTAACATTTAGTAATACAGCCTCAAGTATAATAGTACATCACTATTTAGATGGAACAGAAAGTAATCCTGAACCAACTCAAATCGCACCAGATGAAATAAAAGTAGGAGAAATAGGAAAAAAATATACAACAGAGCCATATACTCAATCGGATCAATATGAGTTAAAAAGAAATGAAGAAGGAGAGTTTATATTACCATATAACAAAAGTGGAGATTTTGAAGCAGATATACAACAAGTTACATATTTATATATAGAAAAGAAAGTACCGTTAATAGTACATCACTATTTAGAAGGAACAGAAACACATGTAGAAAAAGCAGATGGAAGTTTAGCAGAAGATATGATGGCATGGGAAACAGCAGGAACATCATATACAACAGAACCGTTAAAACCATATAATGACGAAACAGAGCAAAATGCAAACAAAAAATTGGCAGAAAAATATGAACTAACCAAAACACCAATAAATGCAGAAGGAACATATAAATATCCAAAAGTAGAAGTAACATACGAATACAAAGTCAAAACATATAACGTTATAACAAAAGTCAAAACACATGTAGAAAAAGATGAATACGGACAAGAACAAGAAGTAAAAGGTGGAAAAATACTAGGAGAAGATGTAAGTGTTTATGAAACCGTAGAGCATGGTCAAAACAATACACAAACAATAACAGCAACACCAGAAGAAAACTACAAAGTAAAGAGCATAACATTAAACGAAAGAGAACTACAAAAAGACGAAGATTATACTTTAGACGAAGCTACAGGAAGCATAACACTACACACAATAACAAATATAAAAGAAGACCAAACAATAGAAGTAGAATTTGAAAAAATACAAACACTAGTAGTAGTAAACCATTACATATATGATAAAAAGACAGGAACGAAAACGCAAAATCCAGTACCATTATCAACAGGACATAATGCAGAAAGAGAAGAAAGCTATGGACCAATAGGAGAAATGTATGTAACCAAAGCAAAAGAAGACATACTAGAAGGATATGAGCTATATGAAGAACCAGGAAACAGCAGTGGATATAGGGAAAAAGATCCAATATACGTAAATTACTATTATGCAATAAAAGACGCAGACATAATACATGCAGTTACAAAAGATGGAACACAAATAATAACATCAAAAGATGAAGAAATAAACTACACAATAGGTTACACAGCAACAATAAAACAATATGAAGGAAACGCAACAGTTACAATAGTAGACACATTACCATATGCACTAGACAAAGACAAAATGAAAGAAATAGCAGAAAGCAAAGGCATAGAAACAACGAACGGTGAAGAATGGTTAAAAACATTACTAGCTGGAGGAACATACGAAGAAAAAGCAGGAAGTGAAGAAGATATTGCACAAGGAAACAACATGATATATACCATAACATGGGTAGAACAAGAAAATCAAATAAATACTACTAGTTCAGACGAAGAATTGCCACAAGAACCAACAATAACAATAAACAAAGAAATAACGGTAGTATTCAAAGGAATAAGCACAAAAGAACCACCAGAGGGCGAAGAAAACATCTTCACAAACAAAGTAAAAGCAACAATACAATTAGATGCAACAAGTCAAGAAGTAGAAACACAAGAAGTAACTCATGATACAAAAACTAATTTTATAAAAAATATAAAAGTAACAAAAACATGGAATCATAAAGAAAATATATATGAAAGACCAACAAAGGTAACATTACAATTAAAAATAGAAGGTCAAGACGAAGTAATAGCTAGCCATATTGTCAGTGCAGAAAACAGCTGGACACATACATTCACAGGATTAAAGAAATACGACGATGCCGGAAATGAAATAGAATACACTGTGGATGAAGCAGAAGTAGACGGAGAAAGTCTACAATATTATGAAAAAACATTAAACTAATTTCATAAAAATATTATAAGTAGAAATATTAAAGACAATGCTTAATTTATATTTTAATAAAGCATTGTCTTTATAATATTCACAAGTTAATAAAATAAAAAAAATAGTGTAAAATATATTTATAAGAGTAATGCAAAAAAAATAATAACAATTATATACTTTGTACTAAACAAAAAAATAATAAAATTAAATTTTGTTCATTGTACTAAACAAAATTCTTGACAAAGTAGAAAGACTAAGATATAATAAAATAAAGTAAACTAAAAGGAGACGAAAATGATTATTCGTGAAAAATATTTATCTAAAATTAGACCTTTTTATGATCAAGATCTAATAAAAGTTATAACAGGAGTTAGAAGGTGTGGCAAATCAGTTATATTGTTACAAATAATAGACGAATTAAAAGAAAAAGGAATACCAGAATCACAAATAATATATATAAATTTCGAATATGAAGATTATGCCTTTATAAAAAATGATATGGATTTACATGAGTTCATAAAAGAAAAAATAGTAAACAAAAATAAATATTATTTATTATTTGATGAAATTCAAAATGTAGAGCACTGGGAAAAAGCCATAAATTCATTCAAAGCGTCTAAAAATGTATCAATATTTATTACAGGTTCTAATAGTGACTTGCTATCAGGAGATCTTGCCACGCATATAGCAGGAAGATATGTAAGTTTTAAAGTATATCCATTTACTTTTAAAGAAGTATGCAAATTAAAAAATATAACAGACACAAAAGATATAGAAGAAGCATTTTATGATTATATAACTTGGGGGGGAATGCCACAAAGATTTATGATGACAGATGAACTTCAAACTAGAACTTATTTATCAGACATTTATAATTCAATTTTAATAAAGGATATTGTAGCAAGATTTAATATAAAAGATTTAGACTTATTTAATAGAATAGTAGAATATATAGTAACGACACCAGCTCAAAACTTTTCAGCAGAAAGTTTATCAAAATACTTTGCCAATAGAGACGGTAGAGAAGTTTCAAAAATAACATTATATAACTATTTAGAATATATGTCAAAAGCTATGATAATAAATAAGGCTGACAGATATGATGTTAGGGGAAAAAGAATATTAAATGGAAAATACAAATATTATTTAACAGATTTAGGTTTTGGCCAAATAATGAACATAGGAAAAAAACTACAATTAGGAGCATACTTAGAGAATATAGTATATAATGAATTACTTTCTAGAGAATATGATGTTAAAGTGGGAAATTTAGAAAATGGAGAAATAGATTTTATAGCAACAAGATTTAAGGAAAAAATATATATTCAAGTAGCTTATATTTTAGCAGATGAATCTGTTATCCAAAGAGAATTTGGGGCATTTAAAAATATAGATGATAATTATCCTAAATACGTATTAACAATGGATAAGATTGACTTTTCACAAAATGGTATAATTCATAAAAATGTAATCGATTGGTTATTAGAAGAATAATTTTTAGTAGTTAATTTATTTTGAAAAGTGAATTTATTTTGTATAAATTCACTTTTTTTCATCTTTACATATTTTAAAAACATTTTTTATATTCCAAATATTTTATAAAATTACGAAAATGAAAATTCAAATAAAGTCTAGTAAAATTTGTCAGAATATGTTAAACTATGAATATAAATTATAAACGAATGTAATTAATAAATTATAAGATAGTTACCACAGAAAAAGAGCAAATAAAGCTTGAATAATATATAAAATTTAGAAATTATTAATTTAAAATTATGCCTTAGAAAGGAATGACAGTATTTATGAAAAAACTATATATATGTGCTATGGAAAAAGAAGCAGAAGGAATAATAAAAAAGCTAAAAATGCAAAAAGTAAACGAAAACACATATAAAAACGAAACCGAAACAATGCTAATAACAGGGATAGGAAAGCAAAGAACAGCGATAAGTTTAGTAAAATATTTAGCAGAAAACGAAAAGCCAGATGTAGCAATAAATATAGGTTATGCAGGTTCAACAAACATAGAAATAGGCACATGGGTAAATGTAACAAAATCATATAATTATGAATGGAAAATTCCAGGGGAAGAAAAATATAGCATGAAAGACGTAGGAAACCAAAATTTAATAGAAATAAACACACATGAAAATTCGAAGAGCACAGTCCTTGATAAAGAAAATAAGGAAAATAAAGAAATTATAAAAGATATGTTTATACAAAAAGCACCATGTTATTCAGCAGAAAGTTTTGTAACAAAAACGAATATAAAAGAAACAGTAGTATTTGACATGGAGCTACACTCAATAGCAATAATATGTGACATGTATAAAATACCACTAATATCCTTAAAAATGATTAGTGACAATTTAAGTATGGACAAGTATTATGAAAACATAGAGAAAAAAGAAATTAAGAATTTAGAAACTTGCTTAGATATAATATAAATTAAGTATAATGCAAACGCACATAATAAACGTAAATTATTAAAAACATAAATTATTATAAACGTAAATTATTCGCAGTAAAACAAATGAGCAGAAACATTAAAAATTGTAAAAGTAAAAGAAAAACAAAAAGAAAAGTAGGGAAAAAACATGTATTTAAAAAGGTTAGAATTACAAGGGTTCAAATCATTTGCAGACAAAACAGTATTAGAATTTAAGCCAGGAATAACATCAGTAATAGGGCCAAACGGTTCAGGGAAAAGCAATATATCAGATAGCATTAGATGGGTATTAGGTGAGCAAAGCATGAAATCACTAAGAGGGCAAAACTCATCTGATGTAATTTTCGCTGGAACGCAAAACAGAAAATCCTTAGGATTTGCAGAAGTATCAATAGTAATAGACAATTCAGATGGAAAATTACCAATAGAATACACAGAAGTAACAGTAACAAGAAAAATATACAGAAGTGGAGAAACAGGCTATTTTATAAACAAAACGCCATGTAGACTAAAAGACGTATTAGAGCTATTTATGGACACAGGAATAGGAAAAGATGGATATTCTATAATAGGTCAAGGAAGAATAGATGAAATACTAAGCAACAAATCTGAAGACAGAAGAAGAATATTTGAAGAAGCGGCAGGAATAGTAAAATATAAAACAAGAAAGCTAGAATCAGAAAAAAAACTAGAGCAAACAAAATTAAATCTTCTAAGAATAAATGATATATTATCAGAAATAGAGGCAAATTTAGAGCCACTTAAAGCACAATCAGAAAAAGCAAAAAAGTTTTTAGACTTAAGAGAAGAACTAAAAAACATAGAAGTAGGATTATTTTTATATAACATAGAAACATATAGAGCCAAACTAGAAGAAATAATAAAAGACGAAGAAATAATACAAAATCAATATAAAGATGAAGATGAAAAACAAACAAAAGCAAGAGAGCAAAAAGAATTATTAAAAAATGAACTAGACGAAATTACAGCAAGAATAGAAGAAGTACAAAATAATAGTTTTGAAAGTTCAAACAAAATAGAAAAAATAAATTCAGAAATAAATGTATCAAAAGAAAGAATAGAAAACAATAAAACCAATAGCACAAGATATTCAGAAGAAATAGAACAAGTAAAGCAAAGAATAAAAGAACTACAAGAAGAAAAAGAGCAAAAGCAGGCAAAGAAAATAAACTTAAATGCTAACAAAGAAAAATTTAGTAAAGAATTAGAAGCAAAAGAAAAAGAATTAGAAGAATTAAACAAAAAATTATCTGGAAAAGAGTTAGAAATAGAAGAAAAAAAGCAAAAAGTAGAGCAAGATATAGACAAAAGGTATGAATTAGCAGGAGAAATAAATACACAAGACGTCAATTTTGAAAATCTTGAAAAGAGGCAAAACACTGTAAAGCAAGAAATAGCAAGCACAATTTCAGAATTAGATGAAACTAGAATGAATAAACAAGAATTGTCAAAAGGATTCCAAGAAATTGAATCTACTAGAAATACAGTAGAAAATAAGTTAAAAGAAGCTAATGAACAAAAAGAAAAAAATAATGAAAAATTAAAAAATTATGATGATAAAATAAACAGACTAAAAGATGAAAGCAGAATGAAAACATCAAGATACAATTTTCTAGTAGAAACAGAAAAAGAAAAAGAAGGATACACAAAAAGTGTAAAAAGCTTACTAGTAGATTGTGAAAAAAATAATAACCTAAAAGCAGGAGTTAATGGTGTACTTGCAAATCTTATATCTGTAGAAAGTCAATACGAAACAGCAATAGAAATGTGCCTAGGCGCAACCCTTCAAAACATAGTTACAGAAGACGAGCAAACAGCGAAAAAACTAATAGAATACTTAAAAGAAGGAAATTTAGGTAGGGCATCATTCTTGCCAATAACAGCAGTAAAGGGAAAAAAGATAGACAAAATAAATCAAAAAGGAATAGATAAAATAGTAGGAGTTGCATCAGACTTAGTAAAATACAATAAAAAATACGAGCAAATAGTATTAAATTTACTAGGAAAAACTGTAATAGTAGAAGATATGGAAACAGCAATAAAACTAGCAAGACAAAATAATTATAGCTTTAGAATAGTAACAGTAGGAGGAGATTTAATAAATCCATCAGGAGTAATGTCAGGCCGGAAGCGTAATGAAAAAAACGGTAAACATACTAGGAAGAGGACGTGAAATAGAAGATTTACAGAAACAATTAAAGAAACTAGAAAATCAAATAGCAGAGCAAGAAGAAGAAAAAAGAAAATTCGCAGAATCTATAGTAGACATCATAGAAAATGCCGTAAGACTAGAAAAAGAATTACAAGAAATAGAAATTGTATATGCAACAGAAAAACAAAAAGTAGTATCATTAGAAGAAAATATAGCAAAACTAGAAGGAAGACTTGAAAAACTAAAGCAAGAGCAAAAACAAATAGAAGAGCAAAAAGTAGAAAATAGAGAAATAAAAAAGCAAAAAGAAGCAGAAATAGAAACATTAAAAAAAGAAATAGATGAATTAAATGCAGTTATAGAGGAATTTGCAAAAGCAAATAAAGATAACCAAAAATATATAGATGATTTAAAATTAGACATAACAAATTTAAAAATATCAGTAACATCATTTGATGAAAGCAATCTATCAATAGACGAAATGCTAGAAAGAATAGATATGGACATTGAAAACAACAACACAAGCATAAAGAATAAAGAAGAAGAAATAGAAAGAATAAAACAGGAAAATGAATTATTAGAAAAAGCAGTTGTAGAATTGAACACACAAATAGAACAAATAAAGCAAGAAGTAGAAAATAGTGGAGGACTAATAGAAGAATTAAAAACATCAAGAAACAGCAAAAATGAAGAATTAACTCAAAAAGAACAAGAAATAGCAGATAAATTCAAAGTCATAGAAGACCTAAAAGAGCAAATTGTAAAAATAGACGTAAAGAAAACAAAAATGGAACAAGACATAGATGAAGTAATAAACAATTTGTGGGAAGAATATGAAATAACACCTAATAATGCTACAGAATATCAAAAACCAAGCAATATTCAACTTGCCAATAAAGATGTGCATCGTTTAAGAAATGAAATTAGAGATTTAGGTAGTATAAACATAGATTCAATAGAAGAATACAAAAAAACAAAAGAAAGATATGACTTTATGTGTGAACAACGTTTAGACTTAGACAACACAGCTGGAAAACTAAGAAACTTAATATCTGAAATAACAGAAACAATGAAGACTCAATTTGCAGAAAAATTTGCATTAATAAATAAATATTTTAATGAAGTATTTATAGAACTCTTTGGTGGAGGAAAAGCAGAGCTAATACTAGAAGACGAATCAAACTTATTAGAATGTGGAATAGACATAAGGGCTCAACCAACAGGCAAAAAATTGCAAAATATGATGCTATTATCAGGAGGAGAGAAGGCATTTACAGCAATAGCTCTACTATTTGCAATATTAAGAATAAATCCTGCACCATTCTGTATATTAGATGAAATAGAAGCAGCATTAGATGATGTAAACGTATATAGATTTGCAGATTATTTAAAGAAATTTAGCAAAGAAACACAATTCTTAGTTATAACACATAGAAAAGGTACAATGGAATCAGCAGACACTGTATATGGTGTAACAATGGAAGAAAACGGAATAAGTAAATTATTATCAATGAAACTAAAAAATTAATACTTATAAAATATTCTTCAAAATTATAAAAAGTTTTGGAGAATATTTTTATATACAAAAGTTAATTTCATATTTTCTAGACATAAAATTAATCAATAAAACACTCTCAAAATATTCATAAACTAAAAAGAGATACATATAAATGATATTATGAATATTTTACAAAGGAGAGTGTTTTTTATGTGGTACACTAAAACAATAAAAGAAATTGAAGAAAACTTTAGGACAAACAAAGAATATGGCATTACAGAAGAAGAGGCAAAAAAAAGATTAGAACATTTTGGAGAGAATAAATTAGCAGATAAGAAAAAGGAAAATATAATAGTAAGATTTATAAAGCAATTTAATGATTTTATGATAATAATATTAATAATAGCATCTATCATATCAGCTATAGTAGCGAAATTTGACGGTAGTGGAGATTACATAGATTCAATAATAATTATAGCCATAGTAATATTTAATGGAATAATGGGGTTAATACAAGAATCAAAAGCAGAAAAATCATTAGAGGCCTTAAAAAATATGACTGCGCCAATAGTAAAAGTAAAAAGAGATGGTAAAGTATCGACAATAAAAGGCAGTCAACTAGTTCCTGGCGATATAATTTATTTAGAAAGTGGAAATTATGTACCTGCAGACGTTAGAATAATAAATGCTTCAAACTTAAAAATAGATGAATCAAGCTTAACGGGAGAAACTATACCGGTTACAAAGCAAGAAGGAATAATAAATAATAGCAATATTTCAATTGGAGATATAACCAATATGGCATTTTCTTCAACAATAGTTGTAAATGGACATGGTGAAGCCATAGTTACGGAAACAGGTATGAATACCAAAGTTGGAAAAATTGCTCATATGATAATAACAAATGAAACCCCACAAACACCAATACAAAAGAAATTAGCACAAGTAGGCAAGACATTAGGCATAGGCTGTATGTTAATATGTATAGCAATATTTATAATAGGAATATTCAAAAAAATACCAGTAATAGAGATGTTTATGACATCAGTTGGATTAGCGGTAGCTGCTATCCCTGAGGGGTTACCTGCAATAGTTACAATTGTATTATCAATAGGTGTAACAAAAATGGCGAAGAAAAACAGTATAATAAGAAGACTTCCAGCAGTAGAAACTTTGGGGAGCAGTAATGTAATATGCTCAGACAAAACAGGAACATTAACTCAAAATAAAATGCAAGTAGTAGATTATTTTACAATGGAAAATACAAATAAAGAAAAAGAATACATATTAAAATTAGGTTCAATGTGCACAGACGTAGAAATAGTAGAAGACTTTTGTAATTTGATAAATGAAACTAAAGGCAAAGAAATAAAAGGGGATTCTCGTAATATAATTGGAAAAACAGCAAACAAAGAGGTAGTAAGGCAATCTAGTAATCTAATAGGAGAACCAACAGAAGTAGCCATAGTAAATGCAGCATTAAAAATGAACATAAACAAACATAATTTATATAAAGAATATGAAAAAGTAGGGGATATTCCATTTGATTCAACCAGAAAAATGATGACAAGTATACACAAAGATAATGGACAATACTTAATTATCACCAAAGGAGCCCCAGATGTTTTAATAAAAAAATGTAATAAATATTATACTGGAACATCTATAAAATCAATGGATATGTCAAGTATAAGAAAAATAGAAGAAGAAAATATGAAAATGGCCAATAAAGCCTTAAGAGTAATAGCAGTAGCATATAAAAATGTAATGAATTTACCAAGTAAAATAGAAAGTCAAAATATAGAAAATGATTTAATTTTTGTAGGATTAATAGGAATGATAGATCCACCTAGAGAAGGAGTAAAAGAAGCTATAGCAACATGTAGAAAGGCCGGAATAAAAACAGTAATGATAACAGGAGACCACATAGCTACGGCTGTGGCAATAGCAAAAGAACTAGGAATATTAAGAGCAGGTAATTTAGCAATAACAGGAAGTGAATTAGACTTAATACCTCAAAACATATTAGAAAAAAATATAATGAAATATTCAGTATTTGCAAGGGTCTCTCCAGAACACAAGGTTAGGATAGTAAAAGCATTTCAAAGTACTGGAGCAGTAGTAGCAATGACTGGAGATGGAGTAAATGATGCACCAGCACTAAAAAATGCAGATATTGGCGTAGCTATGGGAAAAAACGGGACAGATGTTGCTAAAAATGCAGCAGATATGGTTTTAGCAGACGACAATTTTGTAACAATAGTAGAAGCGGTAAAGCAAGGAAGAAACATTTTTGAAAATATAAGAAAAGCAGTACATTTCTTAATAGCAACCAATATTGGAGAAATAGTAACAATATTTATAGGTATTTTATTAGGATTAAAAAGTCCATTACTTGCAATACAACTTTTATGGATTAATTTAGTGACAGACTCAATTCCAGCAATAGCATTAGGGTTAGAGCCTGCGGACAAAAATATAATGAATAGAAAACCTATAGATTCTAAAAAAGGGTTATTTGCAGATGGATTATGGGGAAAAATAATCACACAAGGTGTAATGCTACGGAATGTTAACATTATTTGCATATAGCATTGGAAACAATTTGTATGGAATGGAAGTAGGAAGAACAATGGCTTTCATTTCCTTAGGAATGTTAGAACTTGTGCATAGCTTTAACATAAAAAGTGACGAGTCAATCTTTAAAAGCGGATTATTCGAAAATAAATATTTAATAGGAGCATTCTTATTAGGAACACTATTGCAAATAGTAGTTGTAATTATTCCACCAATAGCAGAAGTATTTAAATTAGTTCCTCTAAATGGAACGCAGTGGTTATATACAATACTAATTTCATTTGCTCCAATCATTATTATGGAAATACAGAAATGGTTTAATGAAATGAAATTTGGAAAAAGAGTTTATATGGAATATGAAAAGCAAAACTAAAAGTAAATATGTTAAAAATGTTATAATTTTAGTAGCTTAACATCTGACTACGAAACGCAAAGAAATGCAGTTATAAATGCAGTAAAAAACAATGAGATATCAGAAGAAAGAATAAACGAATCAGCCAAAAGAATATTAGCATATAAATATTATATGAAATTAATGTAAAAACAAATCTATAGCAAAAGTGTGATAATTTATGGCAATAATTATAAAACTACGGAAATGCTGAAATCTACGGAAAAACGCCAAAATTTGACACAAAAGGAATATAAAACTTGAAATTGAATATAATATATGGTATAATAAACATGTTGTAAAAAAAGGCAATAAAATCCAAAACAAAAATAAAAAACACTAATAAAAAGAAAATGAAGATAAAAAATAATAAAAACGAAATGCAAAATGCAAAATAGCAGTAAAAAGGATAATAAAAAGCAAAAAGAAAATAAAAATTAAAAGGGGCAAAGCAACAATAAAAAGGAGAGTGGAAACAATTTTAAACATAAAACTAAAAAATTATACAAAGAAAATGTTTAAACTCATCAGATTATTAGCAATAGCATTAGTTATAATTTTTGGAATAGCTTTAATAAAATACAGAGTAGCATATAAAGTAAAAATAAATGACCAAGAAGTTGGATATGTAGCAAACAAAGAAGAATTTGAAAAAATAATAGATAAAGAAATACTAAACCCAGATGATGTAAGAGTAGCTTATGTGGATATGGACGTTAAACCAGAATACCAATTTACATTAGTAGATTTAGAAGAAACGAATGAAGAAGAAATATTTACAAAATTAAAAGAAAGTTCAGTTACAACATACAGAGCTTATGCTATTGCAGTAAATGGTCAAAATAAAACATATGTAAACACACAAGAAGAAGCAGAAAAAGCAGTTGCTGATTTAAAAGAAGAATATAAAGACAAATTAACAGAAACTGAAATATCAGTTCAAGAAACATTTACACAAGACTTCGAAAGCCTAGGGACAGTTGAACTTGCTTCAGCAGTATCTACAATGGAAGAAGAATTAGAAATACAAGTTGTATACGAAAAAGAAAAAAAGGCAGCAACCTTAGATGGTGTATATTTTTCTGTAAAACCTGTAACAGGAACAATTACTTCCAGATTTGGATATAGGCAAGCAACAGCAATAGTATCAGGAAATCATAAAGGTATAGATATAGGAGCACCAAATGGCACACCAATAGTTGCAGCAGCAGATGGTACAGTAACATATGCCGGATGGATGGGTGGATACGGTAATTTAGTAATTATTTCTCACGGAAATGGAATACAAACATATTACGGACACTGTAGTAAAATATATGCATCAGTTGGAACAACTGTCAAAGCAGGTGATAAAATAGCTGCAGTTGGTACAACAGGAAACTCAACAGGAAATCACCTACATTTCGAAATTAGAAAAAATGGAACTCAAGTAAATCCACAAGTATATGTATACAAATAAACTAAAAGGGACGGGGTTAAATAGTTTAGCACCCTATGTATTAAAAAAAGCTTAAACTAATAGGGACGGAGTAAAATAGTTTAGCACAAATAAAATAACTCGTTTTAAATAAAAAATCTGAAATTTAGTGAATAACTAAATTTCAGATTTTTTTATTATGTGTCAATTATGTTGTAGTTATATGCAATTATGTGCTAAACTATTTTACTCCGTCCCTATTAGTTTAAGCTTATAAAAAAATATTTTACACTAGTGCTAAACTATTTAACCCCGTCCCTTTTAGTTTATTTATTAAAATCAACTTTAACGCTTTTTCTAGCCTCATCGTTATCAACACTAAATAACTTTTCTTCAGAAAAATGGAACATAGAAGCAATTACATTTGAAGGAAATGTTTCTAATTTAGTATTATAAATTGTTACAGTATCATTATAGAATTGTCTAGAATAAGAAATTTTATTTTCAGTATCAATTAAATCATTTTGTAATTGATTAAAATTTTGATTAGCTTTTAATTCTGGGTAATTTTCAGAAACAGCCATAATTGTTTTTAAAGCTGCAGACAATCCATTAGAAGCTTCTACTTTTTCTGCTATATTAGAAGCATTTGCCCAAGAAGTACGAAGTTCTGCTACTTTTTCAAAAACCTCAGACTCGTGAGTCATATAGCCTTTTACAGTTTCTACCAAGTTAGGAATTAAATCGAATCTTCTTTGAAGTTGAACTTCAATTTGACTCCAAGAATTCCTTACTTTTTGCCTTGCATGAACAAGACCATTATATATAGAAATAACTGTAATTACTAAAACTACAACGATAGCTAAAATAACTATTAATAGTATTTCCATATTATTTAAGCCTCCTTTAAAAAACTTATATATTAATATGATATCACAACTAACCAAATTATACAATATTAAAGATAATTTTTTAAGATAAATTGCTTAAAACACTCAGTAAGAATTAAAGCATTCGGTACAAAATTTTATAAAATAATAAAAAAATTTTTTAGAAAAAATAAAGCTTGTCATATTTTTGGTACAAGCTGAATATAATATATTAATGGTAATATTTACCAAAAAACAAAAGTAATATAAAAAGCTTGATACATACGGAAATACGAAAAAAAACAACAAAATTTGACAATAATAACAAATAATGCTATAATAAACATGTTGCAAGATTAAAGGAGGTAAATATTTTTATGAAAAAAGATGATAAAGCATCTCTATCGCTAATAAAAATATTGGGAATTTGCATACTAATTATATTAATAATATCAATAACAAGTATAAGCGTTATGGCTGGTAACGGCAAATTAACAAATGTCAAAATAGTACTTTCAAACAATTATGAAATGGTAATACTAACTGGAAAAACCAAAGTTTCAGAAATATTAAAAGACAATAATATAGTAGTAGAAGAAGATGAATTTGTTACACCAAATTTAGAAGAAGAACTATCAGACAACAAAACAATAGTAATACAAAAGCAAAGTGAAAAGGAAGAACCCGTAGTTATAGCGGAAACATCAGAAACGATTTCAACAGAAGAATTAATGAAATCATATAGTGCCATTGTAGAAAAAATAGTAGTAGTTCAAGAAGAAATACCATTTGAAACAATAACTAAAGAAGCAACAGGAACTGGAACAACGAGAAACCAAGTAGTACAAGAAGGAGTAAATGGTTTAAGAGAAGTAACATACAAAATAAAATATCAAAATGATGTAGAAATAGAAAAAACAGAAATAGATTCTAAA
The DNA here is from genome assembly GCA_947626555.1 of uncultured Clostridia bacterium. Taxonomy (GTDB): domain Bacteria; phylum Bacillota; class Clostridia; order TANB77; family CAG-508; genus UMGS1663. The sequence continues at coordinate 49,955 of CANQSP010000005.1, forward strand.
ATAATAAGAGAACCTGTAAATAAAATTGTAGAAGTAAGAACAATACAAGTAACATCAAGAGGTTCAGGAAGAGTAACATATGTAGGTGCTGGCAAATGGAGTTATTCAGCAGATGATTTAGACTTATTATGTGCAATAACAGCACAAGAATGTAACTCAAGTTATGAAGGAGCTCTAGCAGTTATTACAACAGCTTGCAACAGAACACAAAGTAGCAGTTGGAAAAGCAGAGGCTCAGATCCATTAAGTCAATATAAAGCAAAAGGTCAATTTTGTTATTCAATAGATAATCATTGGGTAAAAAGATTAAACGGAAAATATCCAAGCTATGTAAAACAAGCTGTATTAGATGCATTAAACGGAAAAAGAAATCACAATTATTTATCATTTAGGTCAGCAGGTTATCACTCAGGTGAAATAATAGGTGGAAATGTATATTTTAATCCAATGTAGAATGTTCTCTGGGGAAGGAGGAAAAGTCAAAAAAAATTTTCTTCTTCCCCAGATTTTTGTCTTTAAATTTTGCTAAAAATACCTATAAATCAAACTTCATAAAAACAAGAAAACAAGCTAAAAAGAAAAGAAGAACAGGAAATACAGAGAAAATAGCAAGATTAATAAAATATGTATTTATAGATATAATGAGCAAAAGAGAAATAGAATTGTTAATAAAATAAAAGAGAAAAGGGACGGAGGAAAAATTCATGAATTTTTCCTCCGTCCCTAGCTGTTCCATAGATTTATTACAAAATAAACTAAAAGAAGATATATAAATGTAAAAAAAACAAAAAAGATTATTTCCGTAAGAAAAGCAAAAACATATAAAAAAAACGGTAAAAATAGCCATTTACAAGTAATATATAATATGCAAAAATATATTTAATTATATTATCTTTTATGGGGGTAGAACAAATGAAAGAAG